>CAZROS010000048.1:0-4576 GCA_964601825.1 uncultured archaeon
GCGCCTTTGTAACATCAGTCAAAACTTTTTTCTCATATTTCATGTAGCCTTTCACGGATTCAACCAAATTCGGAATCAAGTCAAGCCTTCTCTGCAATTGCACATCAATCTGCGCCCAAGAATTTTGTATGCGGTTGCGCAGGCTCACGAGCCTGTTGAAAATAAAAATTACATAGAGAACTATAATTCCGAGAATTACTCCGCCGATTGTCAGCATGTCAAGAGCCATGGAAATTAATTGCAGGAGGGATTTAAAAAGATTATTGAGTCTTGCCGCAACCTTAATAAATACACTTACAAAAACAAAGTCATGCCGCAGTCAGAAGCGAAGCTTCTGACGTGCAAAAAAATTCAATTAATATGAAAAACTAAAATGGTGAATTTTTATCGCGCAGCCAAAACTAAAAAGAGAATTGGGGCTTTTTGAAATGACAATGTATGGAGTTGGAATTATTCTCGGAGCTGGAATTTATGTTCTGATTGGAAAAGCAGCAGGCGAGGCAGGGAATGCTGTTTGGATGGCTTTTGTTGTTTCAGCAATTTTAGCGAGCTTAACTGGTTTGAGTTTTGCAGAACTCTCTTCAATGTTCCCAAAAGATTCTGGCCCCTATTTGTATGCGAAAAAAGCTTTCAACTCAAAGCTTTTTGCTTTTCTGATTGGCTGGCTTATGATTTTCGCAATTGGCGTTGCGGCAACTGCAGTTTCTCTTGGGTTTGCCGGCTACTTCAACAGCCTTTTCGGAACTGGAATAATTTTCACAGCAGCTCTCGCAATTGTTCTCATGAGCCTGATAAATTTCTGGGGAATAAAAGAATCTGCTCAACTCAATATAATTTTCACTGCAATTGAAATGCTTGGGCTGCTGATAATAATTTTTATTGCAATTCCGCATTTGGGCTCTGTGAATTATTTTGAAATGCCATTTGGATTTTCAGGAGTTATTGCTGCGACTATTTTGATTTTCTTCGCATACTTGGGCTTTGAGGATTTGGTGAATGTTTCCGAGGAAGTCAAGAACGCGAGAAAAATTGTGCCAAAAGCTCTCATACTTTCAATTGCGATTTCTTCAGTTCTCTATATTCTTGTTTCAATTTCTGCTGTTTCTCTTTTAGATTGGAGAGAGCTCGGGGCAAGCTCTGCGCCTCTGGCTCACGCGGCAGAGGGCGCGTTTGCAAATTCAAAATTAATAATTTCTGTTATTGCGCTTTTTGCGACTTTCAACACAGCTTTGTTTTTGCTTGTGGCTGGCTCGCGCTTGATTTATGGAATTTCCTCTATGGGGGCATTGCCGAAAATTTTCCAGACTGTGCATAAAGCGAGAAGAACTCCGTGGGTTGCGGTTGCTTTCTTGGGAATTTTGGCAATTGCTTTTCTTTCCCTTGGCGGGATTAAGCGCGTTGCCCAATTAACAGACTGGTCTGCGTTTTTTATTTTTGCCGCAATTAATTTGGCTGTTGTTGTTTTGAGATACAAAGAGCCGAATACTCAAAGAGCTTTCAAGGTTCCGCTCGCAATTGGAAAATTTGCAGTTCTGCCGGCAATTGGATTTTTATTTTCAGCTGTGATGCTTTTCAGTTTTGATTTGGAGGAGAGTTTGCTTGGGCTTGGAATAATTTTGCTTGGAGCTGCTGTTTATTTTGTTTTGAAAAAATCCAAACGCTTTTAAAACCCGAAGGCAAAATTGAACAATGGATAAAAATCAAAAATTATATTTAGCCGCATTCGCTTTTGCCTTATTCTCAATAATTATAATCGGGCTTGCGTATTTTTTTCTCACGCCAACAGAATTAATTAGTTTGCCGCTTGCTTATGCTGCTGGCCTATCAATGATTTTTCTTCCGTGCACTTTACCGCTCGCGTTTGTTATTATTCCAATAAGCATGCGCGAGAGCCCGAGAAAGGGTTTTACAATGGCTTTGCTTTTTGGCTTGGGCTTGGTTGTTACAATTACAATCTATGGAATTTTTTCCGCGCTTGTGGGTGGGATTTTTAATTTACAGGCAGCGAATATAATTTTTCTGACTATTGGCGGCGCAGCTGCATACTTATTTGGATTGTCTGAACTCGGGCTAATAAATTTCACTGGCCCGATTTTTCATGCCGCGCTCCCGGAGAGTTTGAGAAAGTCTGGAGATTATTTGAAAATGTTTTTCATGGGCTTGCTTTTGGGAAACATGGGAGTGGGCTGCCCGAATCCTGCTTTCTATGTAATGCTGTCCTATATTGCGGCGTCTGCAAATTTGATTACAGGATTTTCTCTTGGGCTTGTGCATGCAATCGGCCGCGCAACCCCGCTTGTGTTTTTGTCTGTGCTTGCGATTTTGGGCTTTGATGCAACGAAAAAACTTGTCTCTGGCTCAAAGTCTGTTGGAAAATTTTTGGGCTGGGCTTTGATTTTTGTCGGGGCTTTGCTGCTGGTAACAGGCGGGCCTTTCAAGCCATGGTATGAGCAGAGTGTTTTCCATTCTTCTGTAAATAATTTTTTGCTTTCTGCTACTGCTGGAAAAATCGGCGAGCAAGGGCCGGAGCCTGAGTTTGAAGTTCCTTTTGTTCCGCAGTGGGCAGCGCCGTATTTTTTTGTTTTATTAATTGCAGCGCCAATAATTTTTTCCAGATTTAGAAAACCAATGGAGGTGCATGAGCATGCCTAAAGATCCTGTCTGCGGGAGCGAGGTTGAAAAGTCTTCAGTAAAATCTGTTTACAAAGGGAAAACTTTTTATTTTTGCTGCGCGTCCTGCCAGTTTGCTTTTGAAAAAGGGCCGAAAAAGTTTGTGAAATAATTAAAGATTAACAGAAAATATCCTTATGTAATTCTCATCAGCGAACACAACTTTCTTTCCGTTTGGGCTCCACTTTACGAGGTCCATGTAAGCTCCGGGCGAGGCTTTTCCAATTTTCTTTCCGCTTGTGTCAAAAAGCTCACCAGCTGTTGTTAAAATGAATTTGCTGTCAGGCGACCATTGCCAAACATTTATTGCAGCCATATTAAATCTTGATAGCTTGGCAGAAGTTTCAGCATCATAGACATTGAATATTGTTATTGTCCCAATATTGTCAAACTCTTCTTTCCCTGCTTTTTTCTCATCTGGGCTGTAAACTCCGAGGGAATCTTTTAGTTTTGTTCCAGCAGATGAGTCAATTATTGCTGCTCCTGTATTCAGTTTCTTTCCATCGTTGCTCCAGTAAATAAAATTTTTATCCTGCACTCCAGAGAACTCAGAAATTTTTTGCCATGTTGATGTTTCAAAAATTCTTATGTAATGCACATCAGTAGTTGCTATTGTAGCAAGCTTACTGCTGTCTGGGCTGAAAGCTGCCACACCAGAGCCCAGATTATTTGAATCCCCTGCTGTTTTAAAATCTTTTATAATGTTAAGATTCTTAGCATCATAAATTTTCTGTCCTGAAACTAAGAAGCGGCCGTCCGGGCTTGCAGCCAACTTCCTATAGTCGCTCGTTGCTCTCTTAAGCTCAATCCCAGATTCAGCGTCAAAAATAACAACATCTCCACCAACTGTTGCATATAAAAATTTGTTGTCTGGGCTCCATTCAATTTCTCTTAATTCTTTTTGATAAGAGCCAACTGTCAAATTCTTTAGAGAAACAAAAATCGCTGCCTGAGGTGTTGCTGTTGGCTTTGTTGTCGCGGTTGTTGGCAGAGCAGCTGTTCCCTGCGCTGCTGCAGCAGTTGTGGCTGTTGTGCTTTCTTGATTTCCTGAAACGCAAGCGCTTATTAAAAGAACAAGCGCCAGAGAGAAAACAGAATATTTCATGGAAAAATTATGCAGGTGCCAATTTAAAAATCTACTTCATCGTCTCTCTCAAATCCCCAATAGGCTCGTGCGCTTGCCTGATTGCAGGAGAAACAGAAATCAGTTTGCATAAATTGCAGAAGTGCTGCTCGTCCTTGTGGGAAACTTCTCCTGCCAAAAGTCTTGCCGCGTATTTTTCAATTTCCTCGCGGATGATTTTGTCCTTCAAAAGAGTTTTCACTTTCACGCCCCTCAGCTCGCGCTTGTATTGGGAAATTGCTCCCTGAGTGCAGCCCATTTTTTCTGCGGCCTCGGTTTGCTTGAGCTTGTGCTTTTCTGTAAGCTCGCGCGCAACCATTGCTCGGACTGCTGGGAGAAAATCCTGAATGAAAACCTCGCAAAAGATTCGCATGCTATCACGCTGTTATAGCGCGAGGTGATTTAAATAGATTTATAGGGTGGAGAAGATAAATTTCTTTTATAAACTTTCCAGCCAAATCTCAAATATGAAAACTATTTATTTAGATTACGCAGCCACAACCCCTGTTAGAAAAGAAGTTCTTGCGGCAATGCAGCCGTTCTTCTCAAAAAAAATTGGCAATGCTTCCTCGCTTCATAGTTTGGGAACAGAAGCTCGCAATGCTCTTGAAAGCGCGCGGGAAACTTTAGCAAAAACTTTGTCCGCGCGCGCAGATGAAATAATTTTCACAAGCGGCGCAACAGAGGCAAATAATTTTGCGCTCAAGGGCGCGTTTTTCGGCCGGCGAGAAAAAGAAAAAAATCACATAATAATTTCCGCAATTGAGCACAGCTGCATAATGG
>CAZROS010000049.1:0-4546 GCA_964601825.1 uncultured archaeon
TCTGCCGCGACTGCAACAAAAATATTTTGGGAGTTGTTGTAAACAGAAGCACAGGAAGAAAGCATGAAATGCCTTTGAAGGAAATCCGCGCAATGCTCGAGCAGCCAATTATTGCAGTTATCCCAGAGGATGTTTCTGTTCAGGAAGCGATCGCTCAGAAAAAACCAGTTCTAATGCACGCCCCATCTGCAAAAGCTTCAAGAGAATTCAAGAGGCTTGCCGCGAATTTGCTCGGAGAAGAATTTGTTGAGAGAAAAGGATTTTTGGAAAGTTTGCTTGGAATTTTCAGACGATGATTTTTTAAGGTTTAAATCTATTGGAAACTCATTAATTTTATGAACCGAAAGCCTAAAGGCAGATTGAAAGTATATCTCGCAGGTCCTTTTCTTCCTCACGGCGATTACAAGGATTGGAGAGATCTCGTTAAGGAAAAAGTTCCGCGACACCGCTATCACGATCCACGTATTCATACAGAGCAATATGTATCTTTGACTTTCGTTCGCGATGACTTGCTCAAAGGAGTTGAACAGTCAGATTTGGTTTTCGGATATAATCCGAAAGGAAACTATCATATCGATCCATATGGTCTTTGCATAGAAATTGGAGTTGCTTTCGGAAAAAGAATACCGATAGTTTTATGCGACGAAAACGAATGGATTTTTCCAATGCTGCCTCCGCTTGCGAAAAGAGTTTTTACAAATTTAGATTTGGCTGTAAGATATCTTGACAATCTAACTGATATTAAAGATGAGTTTCAAGCATTTTATAGAACTATAGGTATCGCTAAAGAGGGAGATAAAAAATGATGCGTCAAAACGGTTATGTTATAACAGGCGGGATGGGTTTTGGAAAAACTACTCTTATCGAAGAGTTATGCAGAGATGGTAGGCATCATAAGATTCCTGAAGTCGCTAAAGATATAATAGATGAGCAGATTAAAACTGGCGGAAGATTGATACCATGGGTAGATAGGTACGGATTTGAAAATGCACTTCTTGATAGGAGAATACAACTTTATTTGTCAGCGCCGGAAGATAGAATCTGTTTTTTTGACAGAGGAATACCTGAAGCGATTCCATTTTTCAGATCAGAAGGCAAAGAAATTCCAAGGAAATTTTTCCAAGCTTCAGAAGAATATAGATATAACAAAAAAGTTTTCGTGGTTCCTCCATGGAGAGAAATTTATGTAAACAGACCGGCGAGGCCGCAGGCATTTGATGAAGCAGTAGTATTGGGCGAACTTATTGCTGAGGCCTATAGAGAGTTAGGCTACGAATTAGTAGAAGTTCCAAGAGTCAGCCCTGCAGAAAGAGCAAGATTTGTTCTAAGAAATGTAGGAGTTGACTAAATATATGAGCTATGCCGGATTCAAAAGAGAACTGCTTGCATGTAGATTTTGCCAAGAGGATTTTGGTTTCGAGCCAAGGCCCGTTGTGTGGGGGAATCCTAATGCAAAAATTGTTCAAATAAGCCAAGCACCTTCCAAAAATGTTAATGAAACAGGCAGGCCATTTGATGATCAAAGCGGAAGGAGACTTAGAGAATGGTACGGTATTGATGAAACAGCATTTTACAACAGAGATATTTTTTATATGACGATGATTGCGCACTGCTACCCAGGCAAAGATAGAAGAGGTCAAGACAGAAAACCACCAATGGTTTGCGCTGAGAAATGGCTTCATAGAGAGTTTTCTTTTGTAAATAATGAAATCTATATTGTTGTTGGAAGAATCGCTGCCGGGTTTTTATATCCACACGCAGACTTTAGTGATCTAGTTTTTAACGAACAAGAACTTAATGGAAGGCCGGTCTACACCTTTCCACATCCATCTCCTTTAAACATGAAGTGGTTCAAAGACCATCCAGAATTTTACAGAAATAGACTGCCTACAGTCAGAAAAGTAGTGCAAGATATTGTTAGAAGATACGACACAAAATAAAATATTTAAACTCCAAAATATCAGAGATTTTTATGATAATAACATTATGCTCCAGTATCAAATTTTCCAAAGAAATTTTAGAAACAAAAATATCTCTAGAGAAAATGGGGCATAAAGTTGCGCTGCCATTCATGAAAGTTCCGAATGGAGCTGCTGAACATTCTAAAATGAAAATCGATCTTGATTTAATAAGAAAACACTTCAGGAAAATCGAAAAATCAGATGCAATTTTGGTTTTGAACCTTGACAAAAATGGAACCAAAAATTACATAGGCGGAAATTCTTTTCTTGAAATGGGAAAAGCATTCGATAAAGGGATTCCAATTTTTCTTTTGAATGGAATTCCGGAAGTTCCTTACAAAGATGAAATTATAGCAATGAAACCCAATGTTCTCGATGGAGATTTGAATAAGATTGGTAAATAATTCTTAGAAATATTCTCAAACTCCAATCTCAACCTTCTCTGAAAATTCCGCATCAGAAATTTTTCCAGCAAGCAAATCCAAAACATCTTTTATTTTCACAGAAATTTTTTCAGTTGCTTTATCTGCAACAAAAGCCTGCACAACAACTTTATCAGAATCAGGCGAGGCAGCAGCAGCCGCTCCCATTGCAAAATACCATGAGGCCTCCTTCTCCATCCCATCAGGCAAATCATACTGAATCAAAACTCTTTCCGAAGTAGCATCAACCATGGACTCATTTATCCCGCCTGCCACAAGCAAAGAATAAATCTCAGAATTTTTTTCATTTAAAACAACTTCTCCAGTAGGCGCTGGTATAAACATATACGCGCCCACAATTATTACTATCAAAGCCACAACTAAAATTGCAATTTTCTTTTTGCTAATTCCAATTTTAGGTTTTGCTTGCTCTGTTTTTTCCTCAGTTTTTTTATTAACCATATTTTATCACGCTCTAAAACCAATTGTTGAATAAGTTGCCCCGCTGCTCCCTCCAAATCCTCCGCGGCCAGCATATGAATATCCAGCATAAGCAGTTTGCATTGAAGTCCTTGCTGAATATGAAGAGCCAACTGTCGGAACGCTCGGCCTGTAACTTTGAGTTGTCCAATAATTCGAATATGTGTTTGTTGTGTAAGGATAAATTCCGGCATTTGAGCTGTAAGATTTTGGAGTTGTTGAAACCAAATTCTGCGGCCGCTGATAAGTATATCCGTAAACATTTGCGTAACTATTTACTACAGGCATTTCTCTTTGCGGGGTTGTATATTGAACAACAAAAACATTATTTGGATTTACTTTCACAACTCCAGTCTGGCCGTTAATTACAACTTGGCTCCCAGTTCTTACAGTTGGTGTTTGTCCGCCCAAAACTCCTGCAGCAAGATTTACCAAACCAACTTTAACAGCCCCGCCCACTCCAACAGAAGAATATTTTATGCTCTTGTCATTTATTGATTTCACAAGAATTCCAGCTGGATCTTTCGAATCTTTTATTCTGTAAAAAGTGCTGTGGTCAGTATTAACACTCATTGTTGCTGCTCTACCTAAACTTCCGATTTTTGCTCCAGAAACTTTTCCATCAACAAGCTGAACCCCGAATGAAATAAGATTTTTCTTTGCTGGGTCAACAATATTCACATCCACGCTCTCGTCTCCGAAAATATTTTTAATTCCAGCCGGCAGTCGCGGCAGAGTATTGAAAGTCCCAATCAAAGCATCAACATCATTTCTGACTGTTGTCTCTATTGGCTCTGGATTTAAAATTTTCACCCACGGATCATATCCCAAAGGAACATAAGTGTTATTCCTGAAATTCGGAATCATGTATCTGTTTGAGCAAGTGCACCCGCAGCAAACTCTGATAATTATTGTGTCTGTAAGCGAAGTTCCAAATTCTCTTGAGCCACGGTAAGGAATTTCTGTTGAAATGCAATCCTTCAGCTTGCAATTTTTATCCTTCCAGAATTTCCACCATGGAATTTTTTCCTCACCTTCGCAGTTGACCCTTAAGCCAGAATAATAACCCCCTGCCTGGTTCGGCTCCCCATTAGTTAATCTCTCAACAACTTCTCCCTTTGTCCTCCCTCCCCATCCGCCTCCATCAGGATCTCTCTTTCCATCACTGAAACCATCCCCGTTTTTGTCAGTGAAAGGAGTTTCATCGCAGTTTCTAAACTCATCAGTCCCTTCTGCGCACGGCCAAGCATGGCATGAGAAACTGCAAGAGATCTCAATGCTCTCATCTCCTCCGGGAAAATATTTTCCTTTTCTTTGCGTGGATTTTCCATAATTTACAGTCTCAGCATAAATCGCACTTTGCAAAACCAAATGCCCACTATCATCAACAATCAAACCATGCGGCGGGCAGTCAAATTTTCCAACAATATGATCTTGAATATTCACATCTATCGGCGGGCTTCTTGGAAGAAAACTTTTTGCAGAAATCATTCTGTCAACCCACCACCCGCCCGGATTCAGGTTAAGCCTTCTCACATAATCCTGGCACGCTTGGACTGCATTATCCTGAGCTTTCTTGCAAACTTCCAGAGCTTTCTGCGGCCAGTTCTGAATATTTCCAGTGCCCTGCCCAATAAAATCAGTCCCGCTCGCATCATTTCCCTGCGCGCCCAAAGCATCAAA
>CAZROS010000050.1:0-4538 GCA_964601825.1 uncultured archaeon
GAAAGCATTAGAAAATCTTTTTGTTAAGATTGAGTCGGACACGCGCGTAAAGATTTATAAAAAAGAATTTTCTCCAGCAAGCAAAGTTGAAAATCCAATGCAGGGAATAAAAGAAGGTTGGTCTGTTGTTTCTGAAACAGAATTTGTGTCAAAAAATCTTGATGATGTTGTTGCTATTGTAATGGAATATGGGCCTTCGGCTGTTGAGATTTTGGAGCCAAAGGAAATGAAGCTTGGAATCGGGGAGTGCCAGAATATTTTGAACGGGGTTTCGGACATGATGCACAGGTTTGCCGCAGCAGGAATTGGTGGGGTTGTTGTGAGGGGTGAATAAATGAAAAAATTAATTTTTGTTTTTGTGTGGATGATAATTCTTGCTGGGGGCGCAGCTGCAGCAAATCTGGAGGATTTCTCAATTACAACGCAGGTTTCCTATGATAATCCATCTCATGTTGTTATGATTGTTGGCGTGGATAAGTTCTCCGGCGATGTGAAGATTTCAATACCTCATGAAACCAGCGGGCTAAAATATGAATCGAACTTTGGAAAGATTTCATGTTCATCAAAAGGCCAGATTTATGGAACAGATATTTTATGTTCTCTGCCGCCAAATGTTTCCGGCGCATTCAAAGTAGAGTTGGATATTTACGATCTTGTGAAAAGTTCTGGAGAGCAATTTTTCTTCAAGCAGGATATTTCAATGCCGCTGGATTCCAAGAAGTTTAGCTTCAGGGCGGTTTTGCCGGACGGCATGGGGATTTCAACAAGCGGGGAAGGTTTTTTTCCGAAGGATGCTGACATTTCAAGCGATGGAAGAAATATTTTCATATCGTGGTCAAAGCCTTCAGTAAAGTTTGGAGAAACTTTTTCCGCGCAAGTAATTTATGAGCTGCTTGCAAACAACAGCGGAGGGCCGAGCGGATTTTTAATTGCAGGAGCTGTGGGGGTGCCGCTTGCGCTTGCAGTAGGATTTTTATATTTTAGATTTTACAAAAAACAATCATTAACGCCAAACATTGTTTTGCCTATTTTGAAAGAGGATGAAAAGAAAGTTGTTGAAGGTTTGGTTAGGCATGGCTCTGGTGTAAACCAAAAATTAATTGTTGCTGAGAGCGGATATTCAAAAGCAAAAGTTTCTAAAGTCATCAAAAGCCTTGCAGAGCGCGGAATTGTGCGATTTGAACGACAGGGCCGCAGCAATCGAATTTTTTGGAGTAAGGAATTTGAGAAAAAAGCGAACGGGAAATAGAACATTATTATCAGCAATTAGATATGTATAGAAACTGTTAGAAGCAATAAAATAGCTTATTTTCACTTTATTTAGTGCTTGGAAACTGTCATGCTTTCGCGCGTCAACTGTTTCATGTAAGCTTTATATCCCCCTTTTCTCATGTAATTTCAAACAAAAAGGTGCCACATTTAGGTATGCAAAAATATTTTTGCGTATCGTTATTAGTGTTCAAATTTAAACGCGCGAAATTTTTGAAAGAAAATTTAATTAAATTTCAACTGAGAAAAATGCTGTTGGAATTTATTTTGAATTTTAATTTCAAACTTATACGCGTAATTGGTACCAATGCGCATTCACCGCGCAAAATTTGTAAATAAAAAAACAAAAATAAAAAATACGGAGGAAGGAAAAATATGCAATTTAGAAAATTAGCTGCAATCGGCGGCTCTGCGTTGATGACAGGTTTGTCATTGGCAGGAGCAGCAATGGCAGCTACAAACGTAGGAAATTTGGCCGGCCTCGCAGCACCTGACGCATCAGGCGCAGCGCACTTCCCGATCTTTGTCGTAGGAGCAAAAGCGGCATCATCGGATGTCTTGGGCGCAGTAAATGTTGCAGTAAGGTTTGCGGCTGAGTCAAAAACAAAAGTTGCAGCGACAACAACACCAACAGTAGGTTCTGTAGAAGGTGGTGTAAACTTGGCAACGCCAGCAGTCCCAATGTATGTAGGAGACCCGCTGACAGTTGCAAGGTCAACACTAACCTCTGCTGAAATGCCAACAATTTTGGCAGACGGCAAGTTTACAGACAGCTCAGGAACCACATACTCATACAACCACTACATTGACTTGGGCGCGCAATCAGCACCTATATTCGGCAAGACTGGAGAATTGACAGAGCCAATAGAGTATGTAAATGTAACAAGCTCTGCATCTTCAACAAGCTACATATATGCGCTGAGAGCGAGTTTTGTAAATCCGATAAACATAACAAGAGGCATAACAGGCGACGCAGCAAATGTTGCGAACGCAGTTGCAGGACAAGAAATAAAATTGTTCGGAAGCACTTGGACAGTCGGAACTGACTCCACTGCCACAAAGCTTGTGCTTTACGGATCTGGAAGCTTGCAGTCTCTTGGATACAAAACACCTGTATCAGTTTCTATCGGTGGCGTAAACCACACAATAGAAATGACTGGTATAACAAGTACAACAGTAGGATACCTGAAAATTGACGGCGGAACAGAAGAGTCCTTTACAAAAGGAAGCATCTACAACAAAGGAAGCCCGGCTTTCACAATCTATGTGAAAGATGTTAAACAAGCTTCTACAACTGACCAAACACAAAATACAATAACCTTGCAGCTTGGCGCGAATAAAGTTTCGTTGCCGACAGGTTCTGCTGCTACAAAGGGCGTAAATGATGACACAATATCTGGAACTAGTAATACGCTTTCTGTGACAAGCACAACAGCAGGCAATGCAGGATATGGTCAATTAACCAAGCTTGTTGTCTACGTCGGAATAGGCGACTCAAATAAAGCCTATGTAAAGAAAGGCGGGGAGCTTGTTGATCCGGTGTTCGGCACAGTAAAAGTAAAGTTCGATGGATTTTCACCGACTTTAGATGCAACTACAAGAGACACATTAAAGTTTGGACAATCTGCCAACACTCTTTCAGTTGACCTGCCTGATAAATTAAGCGGTAAGACTACAGGAGTAAACTGGGCGTACGACTCTGCAACAACAACCTCAGGAACAGTGCTTGCACTTAACTGGACAAGCGACAAAAGAATTGTTGTCATGGAAGGCCAGCCAGTATATCAAAACGACTACTTTACAATAGAAGCTGCAGGAGAAGGGCATTTGTTCCAGTACACTGGTGCTGACTCAACATCATCATCAGGAAGCGGCACTCCAAAATACACATTTGCTGATGTGTTGTCTGGAGAAACAAAAACAGCTGCTTTCGCATCTGTAAACAATGCCACATCTCAGTCGTTCTCAGTAAATGGGCAAACAGTTCTCATACAAAACATGACAGATTCAGGCTCATCAAGAACAACAGGATACAATCCACCGCCTATACAACTTTGGTGGACACTTGGAAGCGACCCGGCTTTCAGAGCAGCGCCAGCAACAACAGAAACCGATTCGCTTGGCGCAGCAGTAACAGGACAAGCAGCAGGAGCAACTGGTGGCGGGCCTTACATTGCAGTTTGGCCTGGAATAACTTTGAAATCTGGTTACAAAGTCCATCTAACTGCACCGAATACATCATGGGGTGGCGGCACAGGTCCTAATGCAACAGTTGGTGGCGGTTTGAGAAATGCTACAGTTCAAAGATTCCTGCTTCCAACAGGATACTTGACTGTGTTATATACCAATACATCAACAAACACAGATGCTGCGTTTAACTCAACATGGCTTAACATGTCAGCAACTGATGCGAGCACTGGAACAAATGGCGGCACAACGCTTGTGGTAACAAACGCCACAACAGCAGTTGCAGTTGGTAGAGGAACTGGTGGCAGCGCTAACTTCGCTGGTAGCGGTTTCGGAGGTCCTGGAGGACAACTGTCCATTCTTGTAGGAAGGCAGTGGTATGCCATATCAACAAACTCAAGTTTGGGCTTGGGACTGGCGATAAACTTCAGCCTAAATACATCGACTGCAGCACAATCAGCAGGCGGTGTAGTAACTCAGCCAGCTTTGCTGTTCCAATCGCCTAAAAACGATAACAGCCAGTATGAGACCTTCTGGGTGCCTTCAACAGACACTTCAACAGGAGCTGCGCTGACAGGTACAATCGCAGGCTCTGAGACAACTGGTGTGAGCTGGTTCTCTGCAACAAGTGGAGCAACCCCAACAACAACAAAATTCTACAACCTATGGGGAGCTGTGCTAACACAGGATACAAACTCACAAGGAACACTATCAGCATCTCTGCCAAAATCGCAGGCATATGCGACAGTCTTGATGCTGGAAAAATCAGCAGCAGGCGCAGCAGCAGTAGTAAGCAGTGGTGACAGCTTTAAAGTTGTCACAGTAACAGCAGACATTGCAAGGCTTGACAAAGAAGTCACTGCAACAGACAAAAGCAATTCAGACTTTGTCATTGTAGGCGGACCATGCGTCAACACGCTTGCAGCTGAACTGTTGGGCAAGACATACCCAGCATGCGCAGATGAGACTGCAACAACTGATGCAGATGCATTGACAAAGACTGGCATTCCAAAGAATGCTGCAATTGTCAAAGTATTTGCAGACAAATTCGCAACAGGCAAGACAGCAGTCTTGATAGCTGG
>CAZROS010000051.1:0-4334 GCA_964601825.1 uncultured archaeon
GCTTTATTGTTGTGTGGAGAATTACAGAAGCGACAACATTTTCAATTTTTATTTTATAGCTCATAAGAACACCAAATTATAGATTATAATAGAGGTTTATAAAGGGGGTTATAAAGCAGATTTCTATTAGTTATTTTTATGAAGTAGTCAAAAACGAAAGCTTTAAATATCATTAGGTATGTAACTTTTACAGAAAGACCGATAGAAGGCCAACCCTCATTAAAGGATATTAAACTTTCCTAATTTCTTTTTTTAGATTTCAAAATCTTTATAACTTTCTCTCCTGATAAAACTTCTTATGAAACTCGCAGCTCTTTTGTCCGGTGGGAAAGACAGCGTCCGAGCGATTTATCTTGCGAAAAAAATGGGCCATGAGGTTTGCGCAGCTCTAACAGTTTTCAGCAGGAACGAAGACAGCTACATGTTCCACACGCGCAACATTGAGCTCAGCAGGCTCGCGGCAGAAGCTATGAACATGCCACACTTGACAGCAGAGAGCGCTGGAAAAAAAGAGGAAGAGCTTGCGGATTTGAAAAATTTAATTTTCAGCGCAAAGAAAAAATTTAATGTTGATGGAATTATTTGCGGCGGGCTTTCTTCAAAATACCAAGGGAGCAGAATTGAAAAAATCTGCAGCGAACTCGGATTGAAAATGATTGCGCCGCTCTGGGGAATAAATCCGAAAGAGCATTTGCTCGGGCTTTTGTCCGAGGGATTTAAAATTATTTTCGTAAGCGTTTCCGCTGATGGGCTTGGAGAAAAATGGCTCGGCCGCGAGCTTGACTCAAAAGCAGTTGAGGAACTTTTGGAGCTAAATAAAAAAACCGGAATAAGCCCTGTGGGCGAGGGCGGGGAATTTGAATCCCTTGTTTTGGACTGCCCGCTTTACAATAAAAAAATTTCTTTTGAAATAAAAGAAAAAATTTGGGACAAGAAAACTTCTTCAGGATATTTAGTTGCGGATGCAAAGTTGGTGGAGAAATAAAAATTAGAACCCATTTGCGAGCAGGTCGCACATTCTTCTTTGAGTGAGTTCGGCGTCCATAAGTTCAGTAGGAACCGGTATGTTCTCTCTTTCACAATATTTTCTCAAATCTCTTATCTGCCTCATAAGATCTGTGGAGCATGCTTCTGCTCTGGGATCTTCTTGCGCCGGCCTCAAATAAGGAACGGTTCCGCCAGACGCGGCAAGTTTTTCATGTCTGCCTTCTGCATAAACTCCAGGTTGTCCGGAAACTTCATAAGGCCTCAATCTTTCTCGCAATGCCTGCTGAGCCTCTTGTATGGCTTTAACTGTTTCGCCCACAACTTTTGTCGGCCTTTTTGGTGAATCAGATAAGCCAACTAAGTAAATGCCCATAATAATCATTTCATTTCCCTCTTTTTAAATCTTCCTTTATGGCTCTGGCTCTTGCTGAAATGTCTTCTGGCTTAATTTTTTTCAAAGCCGCAGCTTCCGGAGCTTCATCTTCAACATGATGCTTATAGAGCGCCGCTTGATCAAATTCAACTGCGCTCTGCTGTGGCAAATTTTTCGCCGCATCAGGGCCATAGCAAATTTCATAAACTTTCCGAAGCTTTTCATCTGAGCGTAAATATATTTTTCTTTTCTGTTCAGAAAGCCAAGAATCAATATTCGATGTTCCTTCTGAAAATTCCTTTTCAAGCTCTTGCATCTGCCTGTAATAATTATTTGATATTTTCTTTTGGGCGCGGTTTCTGGAAAATCGCAGGCCGCCTTCAATTGTCCCAATTGCAGCGAGGGCTGTCATGATCGGAAGGTCTTCCATATCAGAAACTACTTTGCCCCCGCCGGCCACAGCAAGTTTTGTGCCGAAGTAGCCGACAAGCGCCGCTATTGACCTTGTTGCCCACGGGCTGAATTTATCCCACATTGTTTTCTCAGCAGTCAAATCATCCAGAGCCCGCTTTTTATTTTCTTCTATTTTTTCCTCCTGCATTTCCCTCTGCCCGTATAAATCATCTTTAACTCTTCTGTACTCCTCACTTCTTTCAAATCTGCAATCCTGCGCATCAAAACCTACAATATCTTGCGCCAAGCGATACAAGGTATCCTTATTTATTCTTTCCTCCGATTGAGTGAGCTCTTCATATCTTCTCAGAATATCTTCTGCCGCGAGTTTATCTTCGCCGCTGCTGTGAATTACCTTCTCCCTTACTTTAGTAAGCTCAGGAGTCATGTAAAATGTTGCACTTTCAAGCATCTGGCGGGACATACTTTATTACCTCAATATAGTAATGGAATTGATTCTATTTAAACCTATCGCAAGAAAAATCGGCAAGGAGCGAGCAGGAAAATCTTTAAGAAGCCCTACATCTTCGCATTCTCTCTTGCACTGGCGCGATTTCTAACTGAAGATTTAAATTACTTTCCCACTGTCTATTTTCATGCAAAATGAACCCCGTGTTGTTTTGAAAAGAGATGTGCAAATGAATCTGTTTCGTTATTTCAAAATTCTCGCCGGTGGCAATAGAAATGTAGCAGCTAAATATATTGGAATTTCTAACGAGTTGCTTAAACATTACGAAACCGGAAGAATTAAAACTGTGCCGGAAAAGGCATTCTATGCGATGGTGGATTACATTATAAAAAATTCTTGCATAGATGACGGTTCGTACAGACCACTACCAATAAGCATGAGCAGAATAAGCGACAAAGATTATGTTAGTGGTGTTCTGAGAACATATTCAGCAGTTGTGGGCAGCAGGTCTGAGGCAAGCGCAGGGCTACAATTAAACTTAAGTTCATTTGAGGAAATGATTTATGGCAGAAGGAGGCTCCGGCTCGAGGAAGCGGATAGAATAAATACCAGATTTAGAGATTTTGATATTTTGAATGGAATAGATCTCTCAAACCCCGAAAGCCTGATATCGAGAAAAATGACAGACCGACAGGCTAGGAGATATGGCGTGCGGATGTACCATAGAAGAAGGGCATCTGCCGAGAATGCAGGAGAATTAAATAGAGCTTGGAGAAAGAACCTTACAGAAACACTTAAAAAAAGGTATGGAAAAAATTGGAGAACAGATATCGCTGAATTGAGATTAGAGTCTATAAGAAAAAAATATGGCAATGAATACCAGCAAATCTTAGCAGAAGCGTCAAAGTTGGGCGTGCCAATTGAAGAAATTAGTGAGATGGGCAACCGCGGTATTTTTGATGTTTTAAATTTGTTGGAGAGCACGCCAGCCACAGCAAAGAAAATAGCACAACAGACTGGCTATGCAATTGGTCGTGTTGGGAACTCTGTTATAAGATTACAATCTGGGAGTTTCATAAGCAGACATGGCAGCAGGAAATGGGAAATCACAGACCGCGGCCGCGGGCTTTTGAAGTTTTATGGAAATTTGAAAAAGGTTGGCAGAATCTGAAACTATAAAAACTCCCTCGTAAAATAAATTCCATGCCAATCGAAGCACCTCTCTACAGCCTAAAGCCCAGCCGAACATTTTTCCTGAAAGATTATTTAATAGCAGCTTTTTTCGCAGCGCTATATTTCTTTCTGCCGGCGCTTGGCTTTGCAATGCAACCGCTTACAGAATACGCAATTTTCGGCGCGATTTTATTTTTTATAATTTATGTTGAGCTCTTCCGCTTCAGCCACTCTTACAAAATCACGCCAAGCCAAGTTGTGATTGAGCACGGAATTATACAAAAAAAGCGCGACAGCGTTTTCCTTAGCAGCATTTCAGATGTGAATGTAAAGCAGGGATATTTTGCGCGGTTTTTGAATTACGGAACAATTGCTATTGGGCCAACTTCCGGCTCAGAAGCAATACAAATGCTCGGAATAAAAAATCCAAGAAAAATCGCGCTTGAGCTTGAGAAGCTTATACATACATACGAGAAAGGGAAGAGAGAAAAGCTCCGCGAAAGTGAAAAGTAAAATTCTTTTTAAATGTTGGTGAATCAAACTTTTCTCATGGCCGCGATAGTGTAGAACCAGAAAAATATTTTTCTGGCGCACATTGGTAACATACGGGCCAGAACAAAATAAATTTTTGTTCCCCGAATGTGGAGCCTTTGTCCCGAGTTCAAAGCGAAGCCCTTTTCGCGAAAAGGGCTACGCCTTATCCTAAAAGGCAGATTGCGCTGATGCGCATATCAAAAAGAAAATCTCGGTCGCGGCCCCAGCGGGAGTCGCCCAGCCTGGTCTAAGGCGCTAGGCTTAGGTCAAAGCAAACCTAAGGGCGTTGCTCAGAAGCGAAGAGAAGATGCAATTAAAATTTGCGTCTGCAGATTCGCTGAGCTAAAACAAGTAAGAAACCTAGTGGGTTAGTCCCTTCGCAGGTTCAAATCAGGGTGCTCGCGG
>CAZROS010000052.1:0-4268 GCA_964601825.1 uncultured archaeon
ATTGACAAGCTGAATTATTGGACAGACACGCAGCAGTCAATGCAAATCGCGCGGGATGTTGCGGAAAGAATCACAAGAGTTGACATGAAAAAAATTGATTTGATTTATTCATTAAAAACAGACAATGCAACTTTGGTCGGCGGGCCGAGCGCTGGAGCGGCTCTAACTGTTGCAACAATTGCCGCGCTGAAAAATAAAACTTTGCCGAAAGATATTATGATGACCGGAACAATTGAAGAGGATGGCTCAATCGGAAAAGTCGGCGGAGTTATAGAAAAGGCTGCTGCAGCAAAAGCTGTTGGCGCAAAATTATTTTTAGTTCCGAAAGGAGAGGGCACGCAGGTTTACACAAAGCCAGAAGAAAAATGCCAAAGGCTTGGAGGCTTTCTTGTTTGCGAAACAAACTACCAGCGTATAGAAGTTTCAGTAGGCGGGAGTGTTGGAATAGAAGTAAAAGAGGTTGCTACAATTGAGGACGCGCTGAAGTATTTTTTGTGAATTTTTTTGCCGAATAAATTAAAATTCCCGCAGCTATAATTATAAATAAAATTAAAAATATAGGAGAGTAAGAAACTGTTCTCGGCTGTTCTGTCAGCACATTCGCGCTGATTAATTTTTTTCCAGTTATAACAAACAAGGCAAACTCATCTGTTGTCGCCTGATAAACAGTTTTGTTCTCTCCAATGGCAATTTTTTCTGCTGAGATATATTCCCACTTGCTGTTCCTTAAAACTTTCAGCAAAACAGTTTCAGCGGAAATTGTGTTATTTTCTATCCACGAATTGTCAACAGTGAATTTTATTTTCATGAGAGTTTTATTTCCGTCTGCGCAGCCGCCGGAAACATTTAAGAATTTGTAAATATTTCCGCCCGCTTCAGGAAGCTGATGGCTCACAAATCTCGAAATGTCGCCAGCAGCTATTTCACTCACTTTAAAACTTTTAGAAGCTTCGCACCCCAAAATTATTTCCACTGCTTTCGTTTCGTTTATTTCATTTTTCTTCTCAATTTCACAGCTTCTCGTTTCTCTGTAGCTGATGCATGAATAGCTCGTGCTTGGCCCGCAATTGTAATTTGTCCTGCTTTGATTTCCGGCAACGCAGGCTGACCACTCGCTCGGGCTGCTGCATTTGCAGGATGGAGTTGGCGGCCCGCCCAGCGGAGTTGTTGTGGTTGTTGTTGTCGATAGCACAGCATATTCCTGCGGCCCAAAAGAAATATTCAGCGGATTTTCGGTTACATTTTCCCAATAAGGGAAGTCTGCTGTTTGCAGATCGCGCGCAACAATTGTGAAATTGAAATATCTTTGCGTGCCCGAAAGCGTTCCTGAAGTTTCAGAAACACTGATTCTGTCAGGATCGCCGGAGTCGTGCACATAGAGCAAAGTATTGAAAGAGGGCTTAAAGTTAAAGGCTGCTAAATACTTTCCATAAGTTCTGAAGCCAATCCAAGTTGGATCAGGATTTGTGAAAAAGGCGTTGCGCGTGTCTGTGACGCCGCCATAGTTGACTTCATTGTTTGCTTTAGCAGAAACATTTCCCCTTGATATGGTGTTGTTAAAAGCGTTCTCCGGATTGCTCATTATATAGAAGAGAACATTGTTGTCTATTCCTGCGCCAACCCCGCTGTTCGCTGTGAAGTTAAAATGAGAATTATAGTCTATATTCCTGTTTTTCTTTATAGTAACATTTGTATTATAAGTTCCGTAGCTTGAATTTTCAAAGAGCTTTATTATTGCTTGCATCGGGCCATTTGATATCAGAGAGGTGTTAGAAAAGCTTTTTTGCGAGCCCATTTGCACAAAACCATATGTGTCCCTTTGGCTTGAATCATTCAGATATAGATAGATGCTTGCGCCCACATCTGTAAAATTCCCGTAATAGAAGTTGTTGTCAGGGCTTGCTGTGGAGTTATAAATATTGCTTCCGTAGCTTGGCGCAGCTGCCCCGCTGTTCTTGTAGAAGACATGGTATGTTGTGTTAGAATTTGCGGAAACATTTGACTCGAAAACAAGGTTCGCGGAAACGCAGCTCCCGCTCAAGTAGGTTTCATTGTAAACCTGCGAAATGATTTCAACTGGCTGATTTATGTCGAAATTCCAAGTGTCGTTTGGATAGAGACCTTCTACGCCGAAAGAGTCTATTGTTTCACTCCCAACAATTTGCCCGCTTGAGTTCCTTAAAACTATTCCTGCAGCAGCAGGGAACACGCTCATGTTTGTTAAGTTTAGAGCAACTATTCCATCAGAACTCGTATTGTTAGAAAAAACCAGTGTGCCGTTTGGAAAATAAATTGAAACATTTGCATTGTTTACAGCAGTGCCGTTGTCTGTAATGTTAAATTTTGCAGGATTAAAGATTGGCACAGGGTATGCGCGTATGTTATCGATCCTGAGATCATAGCCCCCGCCCCCATGATTTACGCCAGTTGCGAAAATAGAAACATTGTAGTTTTTCAAAGAATCAACAAAACCCTCGTCTGTAAGATTGATTGTTTTTCTGGTGTTTCCATTTAATAAAAAGTCTGCATTATTTCTGGATTGATAATATCTGGCAACAAGCGTTGTGTAATCCCATGGAACAGTGTTGGTGATGATTGATGTCGACCTGCTGGTATTGGAATGATTTAGATGAAAAACATTAAGATTATTATAAACGCTATCCACGCTGAAAAATTCGCTTTTCCCAAGAGTTGAATTTGTAAGGTTTATGCCAAATCTTATTGCCCCGTTGCTTGGAAACCCGACATTTCCAATCGACAAGAATTCCGCAGCTATGTCTGCGTCAACATTGAATGTCTGGGAAGATTGGATGAAACTATCCGCAGCAACAGATGAGCCGGAGGAAATTGAATACATCAGTTCTCTGTTTGTCCAGCTAAGGCTGCTGAGCCCTGAAACAGTTGTATTGAGCCATTTTGTCGTGTTCGTTATTGTATTAAAATCTTCTGTTATCAGCGCGCCGTTGTATGTTCTTGTAAAATTATTTGGCTTTGCTATGCGAAGCTCTGTTGTGCAGTTTGAAACCGCGCCGCCAGGAAATGTCGCATATGCGTCAACAAGTTCGTTGAACCTCACAACACCGCCAACTTCTGTGATGTTAATTGCCTGCCTGTATGCCCAGCTTTTGTTCCACCATATTGCAAGCCCGGAGAGAGAATCTTCTTTTCCAAAATCTGAAATTTCCATTAAAAAAAATAGGGCAGCAAAAGAAAAAAACACTATGACAAAAAATATTTTGGAATTTCCCATGAAAATTTTATGTTCTCAAATCTTAAAAAGGTTTGCAAAAGCCCCAATGGAACATATTTAGTTTAGAATTACTTTTTCTTTCCGGTTATTTTGAACATTTTTGTTCCGCAAACAGTGCAAGTTCCGCTCAAAGCGCCCATTCCATTTTTCATAGTGACTTCCTTTGGGTCTTTCATCTCGCGGTTCTGCCTGCATTTCATGCATCGTGCTTCTACCATTATTATCACCTGCGGATTATTTGGAGCAGAGGTTTATAAAGATTTTTTGCGACAGTTGAAACTGAAAGTTTCAACGGCGCGTGAAATTCCATAGGAATTTCACTGCGAAGGGCAGATGCGGGAAATTTTTATTAAATCTACTGCAGATCGGCAAAAACTGAAAGTTTTTGCGACTGTGAAAACTCTGAGTTTTCACGCATAGAAAATCCGCAAGATTTTCTATGGCTCGCGAAAATCCGAAGGATTTTTTGCTGATGCACTGAGCAGAAGGAAAAATTATCCAATGCTATTATCAATATCTTTCAGAATAGAGCCAGCATCAACAGCAGCAGAGCCCAAATCAGAAATAGCGCCTCCTGCCTGAGTTTGTGTTTTTATATTAGAGGGGGCAGCAGTTGTCGTTGTTGAGCCGGCTCCGGGCAGCGCGCCCTGCATCACAAAATATGCAGCTAAAATCAAAACAACAATCAATGCAATTGCTGTTTTATTTTGCATGATTGAATTTAAGTTTAAGCTTTCTGAAGATGAGCCCGCATCCGCATCTACACTTTTTCTTCTCCTAGCAAGTATGTTAATCATATTTCCACCTATCTTAATTTATCTGTTTTTATAGCATCAACCATGTTTCCTGTGCAGTTCAGCAGCATATCCTCAGGATTCATTTCAAAGCCAAGCGCATAGTTTGGAAGCTTGCATCTCATTGAAAATGATATTCCTTCAGGAGACTTGAATGATGCATCTATTAAGCATTTTCCATTTTCAAGCCCGGTTATTCTCACAGTGCCGCTCTCTGGAGTGAA
>CAZROS010000053.1:0-4233 GCA_964601825.1 uncultured archaeon
AAAATTGAAGTCATTGCTGGCGCGAAAAAAACTGAAACAATTTTAACAGAGCACGGCTGCCAGCTTTTGCTGGATCCTGCGAAAGTCATGTTCTCTGTTGGAAACAAATTTGAGAAGGAAAGGATGATGAAAATCTGCAAGCGAGATGAAACAATTGTGGATATGTTCGCCGGCATTGGCTACTGGACAATTCCAATTGCAAAGCAATGCGCGCCAAAGAAAATTTTTGCAATTGACAAAAATAAAGTTGCTGTGGAATATTTGCGGAAAAATTGCAGGCTAAATAAAGTTTCTGGTAAAGTTGAAATTTTGCAGGGCGACTGCAGGAAAATTTCCAAAATTCTGGAGTCAAAAGCTGACAGAATAATAATGGGCTGGATTTTTGAAACAGAAAAGTTTTTGCCCGCGGCTTTGCAGATGGCTGGAAAAAAATGCACAATTCATTTTCACAGGATTTTTCATCCAAGCGAATTATCATCAATAAAGAAAAAGATTTTGCTTATAGCAAAGAAGCAAAAATGCAAAATCAAATTTTTGGGCTGCCGCGAAGTGAAAACTTATTCACCGAGGCAGAGGCATTGGGTTTTGGATTTAACTGTCAGTAAGTGAGGAAGCTTTATATACTACTTATTAGTATATTTTATTATGCTTACAGAGGTGAGAGCGCAAAATGGAATGGCTAGAATGAACGACCTGCTTGCGCTTTCGGAACATCTTGGGGTCAGCGCAGCATATGGGCAGTTCGGTCAACATTTCTATCTTGTGCTTAAAGTTGGCAAGGAAGGCGATGTTTATAGGTATAATTTATTTGACCCATTTCGCGGAGGAGATGATAAACTTGTTTTAACTTCGGATAAATTGGATTTGAAAATTGGAGCGACAAAAGATTTGCGCGAGGCGCGCGATGCCGCGCTTGAAAAATCTGGAAAAAGTTTTTTTGGAAGATTTAGAAAATTGGTGGGAGCGGAAAAAGATGGATATGAAATGAAAGATTTTCTTGCAGATTCTGGTTATAATTTAGAAACTGATTTTGATAAAATCTGGAACAAAGGAGAAATACAGCAGCGCATGAACGATGAAGAAAACTGCGGCTATCTCTGCGTTTATGCCGCAAAGCAGGCGAACATTATGAATCCCGAAACAAGAAAAAATGTTAAACCTGTTGGCACAAGCACTCCATATGGTTTTGTAGGCTGGGCAAAATTAAAATTAGCTGAACTAAAAAAAGAAGGTCTGGCCTAAACAATCTTGAAATCAATCCTAACTTTCTGCAGCCGCGGCGCGTACGGAAGAACTTTCTGCCTGCAGCAGAATTTTATTTTAACTTTTTCTTTTTTCATAATTTTGGAGATTTTTTTTTCTATATCTAAAAATAATTTTTCCTGCGCAGAAATCACATAGACTTGAATTATAGCTCCTTTTTTTGAAAATTTCAAAGCTGCTGGCAGAAATTCCAGAGAGTTTTCCGGCAAAGGCATAATTATTCTGTCAAACTTTTTTTCTGATTTGAACTTGCGCGCGTCCGCGCAAATATTTTTTGCGTTTCGGATTTTATTCAACCGCAAATTTTCATTTGCATATTCCACAGCAGCTTTGTTAAGCTCAATTCCAATAATTTCGCAGCTTGGGCAGGCTTTTCCAATATACACAAGCAAAGGCCCGATTCCGGAAAACAAAACCAAAACTTTTTCTTTTGGCTTTGCCAACTGCGCAATCCGAAATCTTTCCTCGGATTCCCTCGGGGAAAAATAAACTTTTTTCGGATCAAGCTTGAAAAAAAATCCATGCTCCTTGTGCAAAACTTCTGTATTCTTAGAGCCAGCAAGAAATTTCAATTTGTAAATCCTGAACGCGCCAGCGCGGCCTGCTGTTTTTCCAAGAACAGATTTCACGTGCGCATGCCTGCGGAGAATTTCGCGCGCGAGCTCTTTCGGATTTTTTTTCTTATAGATGTCAACAACAGCAGCAGCTCTGCCAGCAGAGCCGATTAAATCATAGGCTATTCTGACTTGGGGATTTCGCATGCTTTTATATTTTGTTTTCTGATTTAAATCATGCTTTACTTGATTGGACTTGGTCTCGGAGACGAAAAGGATTTAACTCTGCTGGAAATAGAAATTGCGCGGCGCTGCGAATGCTTTGCTGAACTTTACACAAGCAAGTGGGGCGGCTCGCTCGCAGAGCTTGAGAAATTAATTAGAAAGAAAATTATTCTATTGAAAAGAAATGAAGTTGAAACAAAAGTTTCTGATATTCTGGATTTGGCTGAAAAAAAAGATGTTGCTGTGTTTTTTCCCGGAGATCCTTTAGCAGCTACAACGCACACGGAATTTTTAATTGAGGCTCGCAAAAGAAAAATTCCCGTGCGCATTTTGCACAACAGCTCAATTTTTTCTGCTGTTGCTGAAACAGGTTTGCAGCTTTACAAGTTTGGAAAAACTGCGACAATTCCTTTTTCAGGAAAGCTTGAGAATGCAAAAAATATTTTGAAAGAAAATAAAAAAATTGGGGCGCATACTTTGCTATTGTTGGATTTGGATTCTGAAATGAATTTGTATATGACGCCAGCAGATGCTGTGAAAATTTTGCTCGAGCAAAAAGTTTTGAAACTCTCTGATAAAATTGTTGCTGCAGGAAATTTAGGCTCGGAAAATTCTGAAATTATTTACGCGCCAGCAAAAAATTTGCTTGAAAGAAAAATTTCAACGCCTGCTGTTATTGTTGTTCCGGGAAAATTGCATTTCAGGGAGAGGGATTTTTTGGAGCAAATAAAGGTTTAAATATCTATAGGTAGTAGTATTTTCATGCCAAGAAGAAATCACACGAATCAATTTAATCCAAAACTGCTTACACCAGATTACAAAGAAAATTTTAACGCAAATGAAAGAGGCGCGAGAGAGCTTGCTGAAAGGATTGAAGAGTTAAGACGAAAGTATCCTGGAATGCATTTTTCTTTCAGTCCACCCAGGCAAATTGTTGGATATGATTTAAAAAAACAAGAGGAGTTGCGCCGGCAGGTTGAGAAAATGAGGCATGGCGAGATTGGTATAGAATATGTGGGGTAATTTTTCTGACAAACACTGTAAAGCCCGAAGACATTATAAAATGGCTGTCCCGCATTGAGCCTGTTCTGGAAAATATTTCTGTTCAAACAGAAAAAGGCGAAGAGATTATTGAAAATGCAAAAGCATATGTGGCGGACTGCAAGCATTTTTTAGAAAAAGAAAATTTAGTTCTGGCTTTTGAGTGCATGGTGCACGCGTGGGCGATTTTGGAAACTGCGCGCGAGCTCGGGGCTGTTGAGTTTGAGGACAATAAAACTTTGTGAATTCCTTCACTCCCAGCTGGTACCGAAAGCTTTATATACCACCTATGCACATATACTAATAGAGATTTAGCACCCAAAAGGAATAATAGACTGTATGTGTTTTGGGTTTAAATCTTTAACATACTGATAAAAAATAAAATTAAATGTGATATAAAATGCCTGAAAAGGAAAACATTTTTGATTTGAGCCAGCCTGATGCTATTGAAAAACTTCTGAAGTTTGCTGGAACTACTGGAAGTCCTTTTGTACCAGGTGAGCCGAGATTAACTCCTTATGGCATTGCGTTAGAGCAAGATTTTGTTCCAACACCTACAACCGGTTTACCGCCAATAGTTCAGCTTGCCGCTATTCATGGCCAGTCTCCGCATTTGTATAATGTGAGTTCATTTTTATATCCACTTGGATTTCTCGCAGGCGCTGGAAGGGGTTTATTGAAATACAGGGGGCTGGAAGATGAGGCTGAGAAAAGGCGCGAAGAATTTAAAAAAGTTTTGGATGGAGTTTATGACTTTTGCAGAAAACAGCTTGAGGGCAGCGCTGGAGCGCCAGAAGCTCCTGCTGAGGGTGAGCAGAGAGAATATGAGGAAAGAGGAAATGTGCCGGGACAGAGAGGAGATGCATATTCGTCTCAATCAATTGAAGCGCGTTTAAGACTTTTAGAAGAGGAATCTGAAAATTCGCGCATGGGAAAAGCGAGTAAAATATTTTATAATTAAAAAATATAATTAGGAGAATAAATATGCCAAGAGAAAATCAAGGTCCGACAGATGAACAACGTTCTAGAGCTGAAGCTGCTTATGCTCAGCAAGAAATAGATTTGAATAGAATGGGACAAGCTTCTCAATACGTGCGCGGAACAAAAGGCGAGGAAATGAAAAGGGCTGTTATACGAAGAGCGCAAAAAA
>CAZROS010000054.1:0-1226 GCA_964601825.1 uncultured archaeon
GATTTTGAGCAAGTCGGGCACGAACCTGTTTGGCAATAATTTCCGCACCAGCTTGCGCTCGCTCCTTTGCAGGAAGCTTCATCTTTGCAATTCCACGGTTCTTTTGAGGAACAAGAATATGTTGGGCAGGAAGAATCTGAACACCATCCAGAACTTGATGGAGTTGCTATTGCAGCACCTGTTACACTAGAAGTTGCCGCATATTGGTTTATACACCAGTTTCCGGTTGCTCCTTTGCACTCCATTTCATTGTAGCAATTATATTTTGTTGAAGAGCTGCAAGTTGGGCAGGTGCTTGAAGTGCAGTAAGAATAAGTTCCCCCGCTGCTGCACCAGTTTCCCGCCACCCCCGAGCATGCGTCCTTTGTATAGCAGTTCCACAAATTGCTTTTATCACAAATTGGGCAAGAGCTTGAACAATATCCATATCCTCCAGAGCTGGAGCACCAGCTTGCTCCTGTGGTTTTGCAAGTGCTCTCATCTTTGCAATTCCATGGTTCGGATTTTGAACAAGTATAAGTCGGGCAGGAATCAGAACAATAGCCGCTGCTTCCGCCTGCGTATGAGCCTCCTGTCGATTGATATGAACACCAGCTTCCTCCTGCTCCTTTGCAAGTTGTTTCATCATAACAATTCCACTTTGAAGTTGATGCGCAAGTTGGGCATGAGCTCGAAGAGCACCAGCCGCTTCCGCTGCCAGAGCTTTTGCACCAGTTCCCAGTTGCTCCTTTGCAGGAAGTTTCATCATAGCAATTCCACTGTGTTGAAGAACTACATGTAGGGCAGGAAGATGTTTGGCAATAGCCATAAGTTGAACCTGCTGTTTGACACCAGTTTGCTCCTGTACCAGAGCATACTTCCTTTGTATAACAGTTCCACGGCTGAGTTGCGCTGCAAGTTGGGCATGGTGAACTCGAACAATAAGTATTAGAATATGTTACACCTGTGCCTGTGGATGCTGCCGTTGTTGCTGCGCCCCCGGATGCGCACCAGTATGCTGCTGCTCCCTTGCAGGAAGTTTCATCTTTGCAATTCCATGGTTCAGAACTTGAACAAGTATAAGTCGGACAAGCTAAGGTTCCGCAATAGCCCCCGGTTCCGCTCTGATATTTGCACCACTTTCCAATTGCTTTTATGCAAGATGTTTCATCATAGCAATATGAGGGGTTCCATGTGCCGCATGTTGTTGGGTAGGTTGTTACAGTTGTTTCAGAAATGCATCCATC
>CAZROS010000054.1:1326-4222 GCA_964601825.1 uncultured archaeon
ATGTGCCGCATGTTGTTGGGTAGGTTGTTACAGTTGTTTCAGAAATGCATCCATCTTTCGCAGCAGTGTCGCCTTCTTTCATTGAGCGCACCATACTGCTGTCGCAATAAATATATTTACCATCACTTCCTGTATACATGAAGTGGCATCCTGTTCCTAGAATAGTGAGAATAGTGGAAGGGCATGATGAGGGGTAGGTTGTTGCAGTTGTTCCGCAGGCACTGCTCTGGAAATATCCGCTTCCTGATCCTGATGTTGAAGAACAACAATAGCCATTATTATAAGAATATCCGCCGCAGTTGCAAAGAGATGTTATTGCAGAGCCGATTGCGCATGGAGTGTTTGTGGAAGGAAGAGATGAAGTTGTTGAACCAGAATAAGTTGTTCCTGTTCCGCAAGCTGTTGTTTGATAAACATTGGCACAACAATATCCGCTGGTGTACTTTGTTCCTCCGCAGCTGCAGCCGGCTGATGAGATTGGGCCCTCACTACAAAATCCAGCAGAAGTTGTTGCAGTTGTTCCGCAAGCTGTGGAGGGTTGATAAACATTGCTGCAACAATAGCCGCTATAATAATTCGGGCCAGTTGGACCTGGACACCTGCAGCCGCTTGATGGGATTGGTCCGTCGCTGCAGTTTGGAAGCGATGTTGTTGTGGTTGTCGGACAACTTGCTGTTCCCAAACAATTAGAATCACTGCAGTCTGTCGCGCCGTCATAGTCATCATCTTTTCCGTCGCTGCAGTTAACCTCGTTTTCATTATTCCAAACGCTTGCGCCGTTGTCGCATATGTATGAACCTGTGCCTGAGGAAGAACTCAGAACGCAATAGTAGCCTGTCGGGTCAGCTGTATTAACTTGTGAAGAACAATGATAATAATTTACCTTCCAAGTCTCGCCATCCAAGCAGTATGATTTTTCCGCGCCATTGCATGTGCAGTATTTCGCTCCGGCCTTATAGCATTTGCTCACATCAGAGCCTGTGCCAGAATCACCGCATTTTGTTTGCGCTGTTTGCGCACCAGTTGGGCCACCACCGAACAGCCAATTTAAAAAATCCGTTATCGGATCAGCTGCAAGCGCAGGAGTTGCTGCAAGAGAAATTATAAAAATAGAGAGAACTGCCAGCGCAAGCAGAGAAATATTTCTACACGATCGAAATTTTTCGAATTTCGATGTGCATAAAAATTTCCTGGAGAAATTTTTATCGCAACCCATGCTAAATTATCTCGAGCCTGACTTATAAATCATACTTTACAAAGTTTGTAAAAGTTTCAGAAAATGTTTTTAGAAATTATGAAATGATTTTCAGATAGTAGAAAAAAATAAACAAAAGAATTTTTCTACTCAGCTTTCTTCTCTTCCTTTGTTTCTTCCGCTTTCTTTTCTTTCAGAGGCTTCGGAGCAATTCCCAAAATAGTTCCAATATCGCCCTCGCCTTCAACAACTTTACAATTCACCTGCATTATTCTTTCAGAAACAGTGTTGCCGCAGACAAATTTTCTTTTTCTTTGCCCTTCTTTAAATGGGTGGAAACCGGGCGCGCCTGTTATCAAAACTTTTTTCCTGACTTGCCCCGGAATTTCCGGGCGCATTGGAAATCCTTCCTTGTCAGAGCCACCAGTAATCTGCAGAGAAAATCCGCCGAGTCCAATCAAATCTCCAGAAAATTTGTCGCTGATTTTTTGCCCGAGCAAAGCAGGAGCTTCTATATCTTTCTGAAAACTCTTTCTGCTCTTAGGTTCATTAATTACAAATCTGAATGGCATAAAATCACAGGCTCAGGTAATTTTTATCTAGCGCTAAGGTTTATAAAGTTTAAATTTAACTCGGCGTAGATGCGTGTGAAAAGTTAAAAATTTCAAAACTTATTTACCGCCCAAAGCTTTGTCCACATCAGAAATCGCAGCAGAAACATCTCCAACAGACGCGCCAACATCCTGCGCTGCTTTTGAAGCCTGCTCTGGAGTTTTCACTTCTGTTTTTGCCGGTGTTGCTGCGCATCCGCTTGCGAAAATCACAAGCACTACCAAAAGCAATGCGAAAATTTTTGTGTTCATATGAAAAACCTCTATAATTTATTTTTAATAATTAAAATTTAAGTGTGCGTTGTTGTTGGGGCTGTTGTAGTAGTAGCCGCAGCTGTGGTTGTGGTGGGTGGAAGTGTTGTGGTTGGCGCTGCTGTTGTGGTTGGGGCTGCTGTTGTTACAGGAGGAGATGTTGTTGCTGGTGGTGAAGTAGTTGCTGGAGGTTGCGGTTGATATGGCTGTTGAGGATATTGTCCGCCTGATGGATAACCTCCGGGCGGTTGCGGGTATCCGCCTTGTGGATAATTACCCTGAGGATAATTTCCTTCTGGGAATTGTCCGCCCTGTGGTGGATAGCCACCATATCCTTGCGGTGGTCCATATCCTCCATAACCCTGTGGTGGTTGTGGATAGCCACCCTGTCCTCCCTGCTGTTGATAAGCTTGAGACTGCTTGTTGTATTCTTCTTTCAAATCTTTTTCAAATCCATGCGATTGTGCGAATTTCTTGCATTCATCAAAGTGATCATAACAATAGTCGCGGCATTCTTGGTCGCTCTTGCATCCGCCCGGACCTCCATATCCTCCCGGAGGTCCTCCGCTTGGCCCACCTGACGGACCACCCCGCCCACCAGATGCTCCCTCGGAAGCAAAGCGTTTCATCATATCAACTCCATCTCCTGTGCAGGTTGGTATCAAATCATCAGGCCCGCGCATTCCAAATGGATATTTATCATATTTGCATTCAGCAACATAAGTTTTTGTCTGGCCTGGAATTGGTGGTGTCATCTCAATTCTTATTGAACATGCTTTACCGTCTTCTGTTAATCCGTTTATTTTAACATTTACAAATGTTTCAGGATTGAATGTTG
>CAZROS010000055.1:0-4173 GCA_964601825.1 uncultured archaeon
TATGCTCTATTGGCGCAGAAGCTTTTGGAACAGACTTGGATGACTATGCAATCAAGGCAGCAGAGGGCAACATGAACTGGTTTCAGGAGCAATGCAAAACAAAATGCAGGTTCGCTTTCTCAAGCATGAATGTTTTTGATTTGGAAGAAGCCTTTGGAAAAGAAAACTTTGATGCGGTTGTTTCAGAGGCAAACTTAGGCCCGCCGCTGAAAAAAGTTTCTGAAAATGAAGCATTCGGAATAATTGAAGAGCTGGATGGTTTTTATTCTAAAGCCTTTCCGCCAATAGCTTCTGTTTTAAAAAAAGCGGGAAGGTTTGCTATAATTCTTCCAAAACTCCGTGCCGGCAAACGAAAATTTTTTGAAATAAATCTCAAGCAAATCCTACCGAAAAATCTCAGACTTGTGGCGGAATTTGAGGACGCGCGCGAGAACCAGACAACAATAAGGAAAATTTTTGTCTTTGAAAAGGTTTAGTGTTGTTATGCAAATTAAAAATGCTACAATAACTCTGGCTGCAATAACAGTTGCGATTTTTGTTTTGCAGATAATTTTTCCAGCTATAACAGATAGTTTCTCTTTAGTGTCAGCAGAAGCTTTCGCGCGTCCGTGGACTATTTTGACTTCAATCTTTTTGCATGGTGGGCTTGAGCATATTATGTACAATATGTTCGCGCTTGTTTTGTTTGGACTAATTCTGGAGGAAATAATCGGGGCAAAAAGATTTTTGATTTTATATTTTTCCGCAGGAATTTTAGCCTCGCTTGCCACAATCCCATTCTACCAAGCAAGCCTCGGAGCAAGCGGCGCAATATTTGGAATTTTAGGAGCATTGGCAATTCTGCGTCCGAAAATGGTTGTGTGGATAAATTTTATTCCTGTGCCAATGTTTCTTGCGATTTTTGTTTGGGCTGCAATTGATTTGTTTGGAATTTTATTTCCAAGCAATATAGCAAATTCAGCCCATCTCGCTGGATTATTTTTAGGAGTTATCTACGGGCTTTACCTGCGTGGCTCTTTCGGAGAAAAGTTTTTCCGCAAGCACAGACACAATTTGGAAATCTCAGAAGAAAAATTCCAGGAATGGGAAAATAGAAATATGCAATTAAGAAACATCTATTAATTCTCTGTTCGCAGCACTCTCCTTTTTCCCAGCTTCTGAAATTTTTATGAATTCAGCATTCCTCTGCATTTCAGGAATTGAAGTCGCCCCGCAATAGCTCACTCCAGATTTCAGCCCGCCAACCAATTGCTGGATAATTTCAACAACGCTCCCTTTGAATGGAACAAAACCCTCAACACCTTCTGCAACATAATCAAGCGCGTCAATCTCTTCTCCTCTGCTTTCCCTGTCAATCGCAGAATCTATAGAAGCCGAGCCCCGGTAAATTTTGTACTTCTTCCCGCCGCGCATAACAGTTGTGCCAGGCGCCTCTTCTGTTCCAGCAAAAAGATTTCCGAACATCCCGGTTGAAGCCCCTGCTGCAATTACTTTTGCCAGATCCCCAGAATTTCTTATTCCGCCATCAGCAATCAGTGGCACAGAAAATTCCCGCGCAACTTTTGCGCACTCAATTATTGCTGTCAGCTGCGGCACCCCTGCTCCTGAAACAATTCTTGTTGTGCAGGCAGAGCCAGGACCTATACCAACTTTAACAGCATCCGCTCCAGCTAAAATTAAATCCCTGCAGCCTTCTGCTGTTGCGACATTCCCAGCAATAATTTCAACATCTCCAAAAGCTTTTTTGATTTCCTTTATAGTGTTGATTCCCAAATCAGAATGCCCATGCGCGAGATCAACGCAAATCACATCGCAGCCCGCTTCCAGAAGTTTTTCTGTTCTTTCCAAAAAACCTTTTTTCACCCCAACAGCAGCTCCAACTAACAATCTTCCTTTTCTGCTTTTCACAGCAAGCGGAAATTTTTCTCCTCTCAAAATATCTTTGCTTGCTATAAGTCCAGCAATTGTTCCATTTGAATGAACAAGCGGCAGTTTTTCAATTCTGTGCTCATGCAAAATTTCTTTTGCGCGCTCAATAGTTGTGCCAGCAGGCGCTGTAATTAATTTTCCGGCAGGAGTCATGAGCTCAGAAACTTTTGTATGGAAATTTTTTTCGAATCTCATGTCCCGCGAAGTTAAAATCCCCTGCAATTTTCTTTCCTCACTGACAATCAGAATGCTGTGAACTCCGTGCTCTGCCATTATAGCTTTTGCGTCTGCGAGCGTGCTATAAGGAAAAAGAGTGAAAGGATTCTCCACTACAATGCTTTCCGCGCGCTTAACACGCAGAATTTTTTCCGCCTGCTTTTCTATAGGCAAAAAGCGGTGTATAATTCCAATTCCCCCTTCCCGCGCTAAAGCAATTCCCATTGTTGCCTCACAGACAGTGTCCATGTTTGCAGCAACAATTGGAATATTTAATTTTATTTTTCTTGTAAGAAAAGTTTCAGTAGAAACTTCTTTCCGTGAAATAACAGAAGATTTTTTCGGAACTAGCAAAACATCATCAAACGCGAGCCCTTCTTTTATTTCCATTTTATCCCTATATGAAACAGAACCGAAAGAATTTAAAGCTTCTCTCTCCACCACATTATCATATCTTCCAAAGTTTTCTCTATAGGAATTTCCTGCTTCCATCCTGTTTTAGAAACAAATTTGGAATTGTCGCCGGCAATTGTTCTTTCATCTGTCGGCCGGAAAAGGCTTTTGTCAGAAATAGTTTCAATTTTTCTTTTGCTTAGATTTTTCATTTTCTCAAGCAAATCTCCAACCTTATGAATTTTCCCAGAGCACAAATTATAAGCCTCACCCCACTCTGCTTTCTCGCTTGCTGTCCATAAAGCCCGAGCCATGTCCCTTCCATCTGTAAAATCCCTATAAGGCTCCAAATTCCCGACAGAAATATTTTCTCTCAAGCCTTTTTCAACTTCAACAATTCTTTTTGAGAAATCCGCGCACACATCTCCGGTTTTTCCAGGTCCAGTTGTGTTAAAAATTCTGCACCTCACAGCTTTGATTCCAAAATTTTTAAAATATTGATAAGCCAGAAAATCCTGTGCAACCTTGCTGACTCCATATGGGTGCAAAGGCTTTAGCGGTTGAGTTTCTTTTGTTGGCTGGTTTTTTTCCTCAACAATTCCATATTCAGCAGAAGAGCATGCAACAACTACAGCCGGATTAATTTTCAAAGCCCTGACAGCCTCAAAAATATTTACAGTCCCATTTACATTTATTTCAATTGTTTCCTGCGGCTTTTGGAAAGAAACAGTTGGAAAGCTCTGAGCAGCCAAATGAAAAATTTTATCCGGCTGCGTTTCCTCAATAAGTTTTTTCACAGCAGAAAAATCACGCACATCGCATTGTACCATCTTGATTTTATCTTTAACATCAGACACAAGTTCATTCGTGTCATTTTTCCAGAAAGTCCCAACAACTTCCTCTCCTCTGCTCAAGCATTCCTTGACTAAATAACTTCCTATAAAACCCGCTGCGCCTGTTATCAAAACTTTCATAAATTTCATTCAGAATCAATCTATAAAAAACTATCTGTACGCGCGCTTCAGCTTATCCCTGCACCCTTTGCAAAGCCTGAGAGTCATACCTTTTGTATAAACTCTTGAAAGCCTCCCGACTTTTTTCACATGAAGCCCGCATTTGTCGCATTTTGTTTGCATTTATTCACCCAAGCTTTTCAAAAGCTTTCTCCCGCGCATAGCTTTTGTTTTTCCAATCTCGCGCGATTTCATAAATTGTTTTTCCAAATGATCAAGCGCTTTGTCAGTTGCAGTCCGCAAATCCCAATCCCAGTCTTTTGAAATGAAAATCCCGCGGTCAGTCATCAATCTTGTTCTAACAGTGTATTTAGCTTTCGTGAGCTTGACCTTGTGTTTTTTCACGTGCATGAAAAAATACTGCACAGGAACCATTGGATCTATTTTTTGCAAAGTGTCCCTGACCATTCTGTCAACAGTTTCCATAATGTCCGTGTCCTCATCTTCAACTCCGGAAATTTGATAGTAAACTCCTTTCTTTTTGAGCGAGCCAACAAAAAATTCCAACAAATCTTTTATTGTAATTATTCCGACAGGAAAATTATTTTCCACAACAGTCAAGCCCGAGTGCCTGAATTTTTTCATTTTCTCTATTGCAGATGACAGAGAATCTTTTCTTGAA
>CAZROS010000056.1:0-4162 GCA_964601825.1 uncultured archaeon
GGGATTGCAACATAGAAGACAACGCAATTGTAGGCGCGAACGCTGACATGCGCAACTGCATTGTGCAGGAAGGCTCGCACACTCACGCGGGATTTTTCGGCGACACAATTCTCGGAGAGAACTGCAGAGTTGGAACTGGATTTACTGCAGCCAACCGCAGAATTGATAGAGGAGAAATAAAGCCAATTGTAAAAGGGCAGAAAATTGAAACCGGCGCGACTTTTCTTGGCGCTGTTGTTGGCAATAACACGCATATAGGAGTTCATGTTTCCGCAATGCCCGGCGTGCTGATTGGCGCAAACTGCATGATTGGGCCCGCAACTTTGGTGGCGGAAAATCTTGAAGATGCCACAACTTTCTACACAAAGTTTGAGAAGGTTGTTAAGAAAAATAATGGGAGCGCGGGTTGAATGAAAGAATCAGAATTAATTGAGCTTGGAATTTGCTGTGTGCGCGAGGCAATGAAAGTTTTGGACAGCGCGTCCGCGGAAATAATAAAATTCAAAGGGCCAACAAAAAATGTTCAGACCCAAGCTGACTTAGAAGCGAATGAAGCAATTCTAAAAGTTTTAAGAGAAAGTGGCGGCTCATTCAAAGTAATTTCAGAGGAAGGTGAGCCGCCTGTGATGGGAGAAAATCCTTCAGTAGAAGTTTACATTGATCCAATTGACGGCTCAAGTTATTTCATTTTAGGAAACAAAAGGCTCTGCTGCACTGCAATTATGTTTGTAGAGAATGGAAAAGTTCTTGCGTCGTTTGTTGGGGACTTGGTCACTGGAGATATTTATTATTGCGATTCAAAATCAGCTTACTTGAACGGAAAAGAAATTTCTTTCTCAATGGAAAAGAAAGGAGAAAAATACATGGTGGCAACTTACGCTATAAAAGGAAAATGGATAAGTGGCGTCATGCCTAAGCTGACGGAATTGGCGCAAAGCAAAATTTTTGTTTTCAATAATTGCGGGCCACTTGAGCAGTCTCTTGTTACTACAGGGCAATTTGACGCTTCCGTAGATTTTCTCCCGATAAATCTTTGGGATTATTGCGGCGTGGCGATTGCCCAGAAAGCCGGAGCAATAGTTACAACAACAGATGGAAAGCCATTTGAATTCAAAAACATCAGACAGACATGCATAAGCGCAAGGAATGAAGAAATTCATGGAATGCTTTTGTCTGCGCTGAATGGCGGAAAAATTTCCGGAGCAAAGAAAATAGTTTGCTTCGGCGGCGGGAATGCAATTCCAAAAGCAATTCTGGAAGAGCTGAAAAATTATCCAGTTGAAATTATCTGCATAACTTCTGCTGTTGACTCCGGCGGTTCGGCCGGCGCGATGAGAAAAGAATTTAATGTCCTGCCGCCGGGAGATATTCGCAGGCACATTCTCACACTTTCCGAGGCCGAAGACTGGAAGAAAAAACTTTGGCAGCTGAGATTTGCTAATGATATTGTTTTTGACCAGGGCCATCGTGGCCACAGCTTTGCAAATGTTTTCATTGGAGGGCTTGAATATTTGCTGAAAGATTATGAAAAAGTTTTGGATATTGTGCATGAATATATGAAAGTGAAAGGCAGATGCATGCCTGCAACTTTGGATAAAGTTCATTTGTTTGCGCAGCTGGAAGATGGCGCAATTATTCCAACAGAAGATGAAATTGATGTTCCGCGCGGCCGAGACCCGAAAGTAAAAATAAAAGAAGTCTGGGTTGAGCCAAAAGCAAAAGCTTACGGCAAAGCTTTGTCTGCAGTGGAAGATGCAGATGTGATAACAATCGGCCCAGGAGATTTGTACTCAAGCATAATTCCGTGCTTCCTCGCTGACGGATTCAAAGAAGCTTTCAGAAAAACAAAAGCAGTGAAAATTTTCATTGCTCCTGCAATGACAAAACTTGGCGAAACTTACAAATATTCGCTTGAAGATGTGATAGCAGAAGCTGAAAAATATCTTGGAGTAAAAGTTGATTTTGTTGTTTACAGCACAACGCTTCCCACAAATGAAAGGCTTGCAGACTACAAGAAAAAAAATCCGCACTTGGACGAGCTCTGCCTGCCAAAAGGAAAAGATGCAAGATTTATTGGCAGAGATTTAATTCCAAGCGAGGGCCCGATTGAGTTCGAATCGAAAAAACTCATTCCAATTATAATGGAACTCGCGGAGGGAAAAGCATGAGGCTCTATGAATTTGAAAGCAAGCAAATGCTGAAAAAAAATGGAATAAAAATTCCTTCGTCTATTCTCTCAACTTCAATTGTTTCTGAAATTCCTTTTGATGGAGAAGTTGCTGTGAAAGCCCAAGTGCTAGCAAACGGCAGAGGAAAAGCCGGCGGAGTGAAACTTTTTTCAAATCTAGAGGAAGCAAAAAAGTTTTCCAACTCCCTGCTCGGCTTAATTCTGCTGAAAGAAAAAGTCAAATCAGTTTTGATTGAGAAAAAAATAAAAACAAAAAGTGAATTTTACATAAGTTTTCTCTATGACACGGACACGCAGTTGCCTGTAATGCTGTTGAGCAAATCCGGAGGAATTGATGTTACTGAACTCACAAAAAACAACGGGCTTGCGAAAATGCCGATTGACCCTTTGCTTGGATTGAAAGAATGGCAGGCAAGAGATGCTGCTGTTGACGCAGGATTCGCGAGCGAGCTGATTCCAAAAATTTCTGATTTTGCTTTGAGGCTTTACAATATTTTTTCAGCAGAGGACTGCAGACTGCTGGAAATAAATCCGCTCTCGCTCACAGAAGATGGAGAGCTTGTCGCTGTCGGCGCGCTTATAGATTTGGACAATGACGCAGGCTACAAGCACAAGGAAAGAATTTATGCGCCACGCATGCCCGGAGTTGGAAGAGAGCTAACAGATGGAGAAATGCTTGTGAAAAAATCCGATGAGGCAGATTATCGCGGCTCAATAAAATTTATTGAGCTCGGCGGAGAAATTGGTTTTCTTGCAGCAGGCGGAGGCGGGAGCATGGCTGCAATGGACGCTTTAATTATTGCCGGAGGAAATCCCGCGAACTATGCGGAATTTTCCGGAGACCCTCCAAAGGAAAAAGTCTATGCGCTTGCAAAAGCAATTCTCTCGCAGAAAAATTTACGCGGGCTTTGGATTGTCGGAGCGATTGCAAATTTCACGCGCATGGACCAGACAATGCAGGGAGTTGTTGAGGCTTTGCGGGAAGCAAAACCAAAATACCCGATTGTTGTCCGCAGGTCAGGGCCGTATGAAAAAGAAGGTTTGCAAATGCTAACAGATGTTGGCGCAGAGCTCGGCCTTGACATTGAAGTGCACGGCTCTGAAGTTTCAATGACAGCGACTGCGAAGACGATTGCAGAGAAAGCGCGCGCGTTCAAAGAGAAAAATAGTTTGTGATTTTATGTCAATACTCATAAACAAAGAAACAAAAGTTTTAATCCAGGGAATCACTGGAAGGGCCGGGCAGGTTGCGCTCCACACAATGAAAGAATATGGGACAAAAGTTTTGGCTGGCGTGACTCCGGGAAAAGGCGGGCAGGAGGTTGAAGGAGTTCCGGTTTTTAATTCAGTCCATGAGGCTTTGAAAAATTTTCCGGAAATAAATTGCTCAGCGATTTATGTTCCGCCTGCAGCCTGCCGCGAGGCAGTGATTGAAGCAGTTTCAAATGGAATTAAATTAGTAAATGTTATTACAGAAGGAGTTGCGATTCAGGACACAGTCCAGATGCTGCGCTATGCAAAACTTTATGGCGCGAGAATTATCGGGCCGTCCTCAATTGGAATTTTAACTCCGAAGCAATGCAAGATTGGAGTTCTCGGCGGCTCTGCAGCGGACACTGATAAAATTTATACACCCGGCCCGATTGGAGTAATTTCAAAAAGCGGCGGCATGACAAATGAAACTGCATGGGTTGTGCGCTCCGCAGGCTTGGGCCAGTCAACTGTTGTGGGAATAGGAGGAGATGTAATTTTGGGAACTGATTTTGTGGATTTGCTGAAAATGTTTCAGGAAGATAAGGAAACAAAAGGAGTTGTGATTTTCGGCGAGCCGGGCGGGACTTATGAGGACAAGATTGCCGAGGCTGTCAGAAAAAAAGAATTTACAAAACCAATTGCTGCTTTTATCGCAGGAGTTTTTGCTGAGAGGCTTCCGCATGGAACTCAGTTTGGGCACGCGGGCGCGCTGATTGAAAA
>CAZROS010000057.1:0-4146 GCA_964601825.1 uncultured archaeon
TGGGCACTATTTCCTCCGTATTTCACTTATTTTTCAGCTCTCTTATCTCTCTTAATTTGTTATCCAGTTCTTTGTAAAGCTCATCAATTTTGTATATCAGAGTTGAAGAGATGGATACTATAATTATTATTCTCACAAAAATATCTATAGACTCTGCTAAAGCAATGCTTATCACAAAAGTAGCCATTATAGCAATGTAAGTTGTGATCAAATTTAATAGTTTGTTGTATTCCAAATCCTTTACATTTTTCTCAATTTCAAGCTCCTTTACCTCCATAGAAAGACCTAAAATTTTTTAAGGAACAGATATAGGCCGGCCATGAAAAAAAGCAAACTCACTGCTGATGGAATGAGTGCACTTACTAAATCTAACTTATACTGGGCCATGCCAACTATTCCTAAAATAGTTAGTATTATCCCAGCAATCTGACTGTTATCCATGTTTTATTTTTTGTTTTCCTATTTATAAATCTACTTTGCAATCGCCATATTCGCAAGCAAAGCCTCAAGTCGAGGTGCCCTGAGCGCTGTTTCCTTCTCCTGTTATTTTTTTATAACTGTAATGTTTTTATTGAGTAATTTGTTATTGTCTCTATTGGATTCAAACATAATCTCACTGTTTTTACCGGTTATCTCTATATCAACCTTCAAGCGCCCGCTACCAACAACCATTCCATAGCTATCGTAGAATTGTGTAATCACGCTTAGATTTTTTGTTTTCCCCGGACTAAGACCTAAACCAGGATAATTTTCAATGTTAAAAATTATGTTGGACTTTGAGTTGGGCTGGAGAGAAAATATTTCTGTATCATTTTTAGCGGAAACAGTAACATTAAAACTTTCGGAAGTGGCATTCCCAATATTTTTTACAGTAAAAGAAAACTTATAATATTTGCTGGTGGAATCAAAAACAGCATCAGAAACTTCTGGCACCACCAAATCTGGAAGATTGGCAGCTGCACAGGCCGGCGCAACTTTTAATGAGAGAAAATCGGTCTCAGAATTGATGAACAGGGGTAAAAGAGTTATCTCCGGAGATCCGCCAACATCTCGATTGAGTAAAGTAAAATTTTTAGGAATCCCGTCCACATTTATCAATGCCTTGCAAACTCCATCACTACAATAAGTATCTTTAAGATTTAAACTGTGCTCTCTGTCCCCAACCATTATCTTAGGGCTATCCCACGGCCTTAAATCAAGTTTTGGAGAAGCCTTTACTTTACAATGACACTCTTTTTTCACGCAGGAAATTTGATCGGGAGATCGATTGCCATCACTTTTTAAACATCTGCCAGACCACCACAAACCACCATCAGGTTTCCATGCGATCTCTTGTAGAATCGCAGGACCATCATTAGGCTCACAGTAATTGGTAAGAACTTCACTGTAAACTGCTTCTGTGCATAAATTGTCTAAAATAGAATACGATTCATTGATGCTGCTTGTATTTAATGAAAATTCTTTTTTAGCATAATTAGTAGCAGCATCTGGAGAGTGCAACTGCTGCGCTAAAGAAATATCACCAACGGGCGAATTTGCAAGACATCCCCCAGTATAATTAAAAAGTGGGAGCGTTGTCGTGGTTGTGGGAGGCAAAGTTGTGGTTGTAGTTGTAGTGGTTGCTTGAGGCGCGGTAGTTGTTATTTCCAGAGTTGTTGTGGTTGTAGGCGCCGGTAATTTTTCTGACTGTGGACTTACCTGTGCTTTCTCTCCATTTTTTTCATAAACAGCGCAAACAACTTTCAGGCTTTTTTCATCTATCCAAAGAATGATTTTTGTTTGTTTTGAAACATCTTCAACTACAGTTTTGTAATAGACAGATACCGGAAAATTTTGGCAATCTTTTGTTATATCAACAAGTTGAGCTATGATAACTTCTTTTTCAATAAGACTAGTTGAAATCTTTGCATTCGGATACTGTTCCAAAAAGCTATTTACAACGGGTGTTGCCTTCAAAATTATATCAACTTGGTTGGCCGCACAACCTGCTATTAAAACAATTCCTAGAAGTATCAAAACCATTTTTTGATTTAACATAAAATTAATTATTTTGCCAATTTAAAAAGCTTCTATCCATTTGGAAATTGCCAGTTGCGTGAGCGACACTTCCTGTTGAAATGCCATATGCACTATTTCCTCCGTATGAAAATTCTTTCATTCATCCGATTGTATTAGACTGAATTAGCGTCGTGGTTGTCGCAGCAACAGAAGTTTTTATCCCAGACTTTTCCAAGACAGCGCAAGCTAATTTTAAATTCAAGGCATCTGTCCAAACAACTAAATTTGTTCCGCTATCTAAATCGTAAAATGCGGTTTTATAGTAGCTGGAAATTAAAAAATCTGGGCAGTATTTTCTCATCTCCTCAAGCTTAGAGAAAAAATTTCCTGCTGCTATTACTTTTGTAATCGCTGTGGAATTTGGATAATCCGATAGAAAATCTCTCACAACAGGAAAAGTTCTTAAGTGGCTCTCAATTTGAGAAAAATTGTTTGAAGAGTTGTAAGCTAACGCATATACTGTCAGAAAAATCAAGAGAGAGAGAGCAATATTTTCTTTGGCTGAAGATTTTGGCATGAAATTCTTTGGAAGATATTTCTTATAAGCTTATTTCAGAATGCATGCTAATTCAGATTCTTGTAAGTTTCATCGTCTTTCAGTTCAATTTCCAAAATTCGTATTTTGTTTTCTGCTTCGACAACTTTATACACAACTCTATATTTTCCTATTCTTATCCGAAACACATTTTCTTCTCCAGCAACTTTCCTAACATCATAAAGCTTGAAAGGCACAGGAACTTCTTTTAGAACTTCGCAAAGCTCATTGATTCTTGCGCGGATCCTTTCATCTAATTTTTCATAATCTTTTTTTGCGCGGTTGTTTCCAAAAAATATTTCAAACAAGCTATCGCCAGATTATTTTTTTATTTCAGAAAATGGAGTTTCATTGCCAGCTTCAGCATCTTTCAATAACCTATGTATTTCTTTCCTTTCAGACTCGCTTAATGCCTCTTCTGGAATTATAAGATGCTCTAAAGTCGCCATGCGCTGATTCACGTTTTTTATCTCCTTATATACCATTTCCAATGTCACATCTCGCATAATAATAGTATACTCCTGGAATTTATAAACCTATTTGGAAACCGCCATATTCGCACCCTAAGAAGGGCTCTGCTGACCTTATGCGGTGTAGGATTTTATTTCTAATATTGCTACGCCTCATAAGGTCATCCTTCTGGGTTTATTCACCCGAATTTCTTTTGTTTAGCAAAATTATTTTATTGCCATCTGCGCTAACAATGCTTCAAGCTGAACCTGCGGATCCCCGCCCTGAACAATTCTCCATTCAAATTCCCCGACACGCTCAATTAATTTTGCTTTCTGCTGCTCGGAGAATTCCCCGCTTAAAACTTGCCGCCCAATTTCTTTTATCAAATCCGAGCCATCTGTTCCATCTGACAAAATTTTCTGCAAACGCTCGCGGGCCGCAAGAAAATTCCCAGCCACTGCAGAGCGAACCATTTCCGCGACATCCTTTGGCTGGACTTCAAGCGCGACTTTGTAAACTGTGCTTTCATTTATTTTTCCTCCAGACAAATTCGCGCAGGCCTGCAAAAGATTTATCGCGCGCCTAATGTCTCCGGAGGCAATTTTCGCCAGCGATTCCAATGCTTGCTCATCAACCTGCAGATTTTCTTTTTCAGAAATAATTTTCAGCCTGCGGCAGATTTCCTCGGGAGAAATTGATTTAAAGCGAAAAACCGCGCACCTGCTCTGGATTGGCTCAATAATTTTGCTGGAGTAATTGCAGCCCATGATAAATCTGCAGCCCTCTGAATAAGTTTCCATTGTCCTTCTCAAAGCCTGCTGGGCTTCTGTTGTGAGCGCATCTGCCTCATCAAGAAAAATTATTTTGAATGCTGCGTTCACTGAGCGCGTGCGCGCAAAATCTTTTATTTTGCTGCGCACAACTGCAATGCCGCGCTCGTCCGACGCATTAGTTTCAGAAAAATTCTGCCTCCAGAATTCTCCGAAAAGTTTTCTTGCAATTATTAAAGCGAGAGTTGATTTGCCGCAGCCTGCTGGCCCAGCGAACAATAAGTGCGGGAGCTGCTTTGCCTCAACAAAATTTTTAATGCTCGCGACAAT
>CAZROS010000058.1:0-4135 GCA_964601825.1 uncultured archaeon
GCATCGTTGCAGTATGTTTTCTTTTCGGACTCAATACGTCATGTCATTCCTCATCGCATCGAAATACACCGACGGCGAAGCCGTCAATGCAACCTGCATCGGAGAGACAGTGTGTTTTTTCATTGTCCAATTTTTTTCGCCGTCACATACCCCATGGGCAATTCATTGCGCCCTTTGCGCTCTGCCGCGTTACTTGTGGTCATCCGGCTAATTTTCGCCCGTACGGTTTGGGCGAGTCAACCAACTTTCGTTGGCATGACAATAATTTTTTTGAAATGAATATGTGTTAAAATAAAAAAAATTTTTGCAGCAAATTATTTTTTCCTAACACATATTTTATTTATTTTCCTGAAATTTTTGGAAGAAAATCACGGATTCCCGAAGGAATGAACCGCGAAGAAGCATCATCTAGCAGAGCTATTCAGCTTTAGAATCGCTGACCTCAGCGCATCCGCGAAATTTTCACTTTTTTTCTCGCGTCTGCCCTTCGGTTTCCACTGAAATTAAAGCTCTGACATACAAATCAACTGTTCTAGTAAACAATTACAGAAAGCCAAGCTTTATAAAGATTGTTTAGCGCATGCTCTCTGCAATTTTTATCATTTCTCTGCTGTATACAGGCTCATCAGTCAGGGCAAGTCCCTCTCCAGGCGTTCCTGCAGCGATCAAATTAATTTCAGTTGGATTATTATAGCTCGTATTTTTGCTGAACACAAGAGTTCTCATGCCATTGTGAGTGAAGAAATAATATTTTTGCCCGTTCTTTTCTGTTGCAAATCCGCCGCCGCTGGAGTTTTCTATGTAAGCATGCTGCACAACAATGAAGGAGCGCGGCTCAATTAAATTTGGCTTGTATTCACTCGGCCCATAATAATAAACAACACCATCATCAGTTATTGCCATCTGGACTTTTGTGGAATTTGTGAAAAGTCCAACTGTTGCAGTTGGCGGATAAAAAACTTTGAACGGCAGCACAGTCTTGTCAGCCTCTAATTGGATTTGTTTTATTTTCGCATCCAGCCGATACTGCTCAAACAAAAGCGGCGCAAAAAGCAAAACAAGAATTGCCACAGCGGCAATTAAAAGCTTTTTCATGAGAATCAATTAAAATTAAACCTTAAAAAGATTTTGAACTATAGAAATTTGTAAATCTCTTCCATGAAATGTTCAGCCTCAACCAGCGGCCCATTAACGCAGGTAATCTCATCAAACTTTTCCGGCCCATTGGCCACAATATCTTTTCCGAAAACTACAAAAGGAATATTGCAGCTCTCGTGCTTTCCTGTGTAAGCAGAGCTCCCGTGGTTCGCGGCAATAACAAGAACAGTTTCCTTCAGCTTGATATATTCCATTGCGCGCCTGAAAACTTCTGTGTCCATTTTTTCAATAAAAGTTTTTTTCTGCACAGGCTTTTTGTCATGCGAGGCAACATCAGCTCCGAGAATATGCAGGACAACAAAATCATTTTTCTGCAAAGCGTCCAGCGCAGCAATTGTTTTCTCCCGCAAATTTGTGTTTGTGTCTGCAGAGCCTCCAGAAAATTCCGGCACAAACATTCCAAGCGCGCGCCCGATTCCTTTTATCAAAGGAGATGAAGCAACAACAGCTCCTCTCAATCCAAATTTTTCTGAAAAACTTTTTATTTCTCTGAATTTTCCAGCTTCCCCCAGCAAGATAAAATTCGCTTTTATTTTTCTGAATTTATTTTGCGGGTGTTCGCATAAAACTTTCCATGCTTCCATCTGCCACTTGTTCAAGCTGGCTGCCAAATGTTCTGCTCCTCCAACTTGAGCAGTTGCTAAAATTTTTTCAACAGAATTTGTTTCCAAATTATACGAAGTTGAAACCTCAGGAGAAATATCAATGTTGCTCACAGACAAAACCCCTCGGTGCCCTATGCTTTTGTGGAATTTTAATTTCACTCCATCAATCAGCATTTCAGAAATATCCTTGCTCATTTCATACAGCCCATCTTTCTCCCTGCCAGCTTCATAATCCAAAACCTCAAAATTAAACTCGCGTGTTTTCGGGTCAGTCGGCACAAGCCCTTTGGGAGAAATTTCCCGCACGCTAGCAAATCTCGCTGGCAAACAAATTTCGAAATCTTTTACATTCATGCCAGCGCCCAAAGCTTCATAATAACCTCTGCCAGCATAATCCTCAGGTCCATAGCCAAGCAAAGAAAAAATTGAGCGGCCGCAATCTGTTAAAACAGTTTTTCCATCTATCAATCCAGCAGAGCCGAATTTTGTAATGAAGTCCAGCGTGGGCTTTACTGCCTGCTGAAGAGTTGTCTGCTTTTCTCCGGCAGGCTCGGCAACTCCGTCCAGCAGAACTAGAAAAACTTTTTTAGGCATAGAAATAATTGTTGGGCCATTTTATAAAACTAACTCGCAGCGCAAACCCCAGCAACAACCCCATTGCAAACATTCTTCAAATTCGCGCATTCAGAAAATTTATATTTATCTTTCCCGAGCTTGCACAGATTTCCAATATACCACTCAATCTGCGGCAGGCTGACATCCTTTGTAGAATCGCAGGAAAAATTCCCCCAGTAATTGCAATTTTCAACCAGAACATTTTTTATAGAATTGCATTTGTATCCTGCCCGCGCAACCTCGCAGTCGCCTTTGTCCTTGTTCATAATGTATGCGAAAAACGAAACAAAAATTATCAGAGCCGCAACTGCGATATAATCTTGCTTTGTTAATTTTGGAAATTGCATAATAATCAAGCGAAAATAAAGTTTAAATAGATTTCACACTCACGAATCCTTTCTCATATCTGCAAACAGGCACGATATTCAAATTGTTTTCCTTTGTTGAAAGTTCTATGTCATTCCACCCGCCGCAAAGAATTGTTCCATAAGTATTTGGGCTAAGCAGAATTGATTTTGTTTTGAAATTATTGTAAGTCCACAAACAAACTTTAGAAAAGAAATCCATTTCAATATTTTCAAATTTCCTCAGCTCAAAAATTATTTTTCCTATCCCAACCAAATCCTCAAACCGAATGAAAAAATCCCTGAATTTTGAAGAGCACGCAACAAAATTCACAGAGCGGAATTTTCTCAAATGCTTTGCCAGCGCATAAGCATTGCAGAAAGTCCCAATGAAAACATTTTCCCGCGGGCCATTTCTGTTCAAAACAACTGAAAGATTTGTAGAGGTAAAAACAGCTTTTTTCCCGCAGACTTTTTCAGAAAGCATTTCTGTTGGAGAATTTGAAAAATCAAAACCAGCCGGCTTCCTTCCGTATTTTTCGCCAATTTTCAAATCGCTTTTCTCGGCAAGCGCTCTTGCTTTTGCTATGCTGTCCACAACTTTCATTTCAACAATTCCATTTCTCAACCCATAGCAAATTGTTGCAGACGAGCGAAAAACATCCACGACAACAACTGCGTCTGCTGGCCGAAATCTTCTAATGCTTGTGATAATTTTCATAAGCATAATTGAAGTGCTTGCTTTTTAAATTAGGAAGCAAATTAATTCCGGTGATAAAATGTGGGTAACTAAAAAAAATGGATCTCTGCAAAGATTTAATTCAGCGAAAATTTCCCGCGGCTGCGTGCGCGCAGGCGCTTCGCGAGAGGTTGCGCACTTGGTTGAAGTTGCTGTTAGAAAGCACGTAAGAAACAAAATGCATACGCGCAAAATCGGCCAAATGGTAATTGCAGCTTTGCGAAAGCACGACAGATATTCTGCTGAGAATTTTTCAAAACATTTTCATAGGCATTAAAATTGCCGCACAAATTATTTTTTGTGCGGTAATTTATTTTTCTAAAACAACCGCGCTCTCTCTTATCTCTCCAACCTTTTCCGTCCTGTTTCGTGTGCACCAGCTATTCCTTGCTACGAGAATTTCCTTAACAGAAAATCCAGCCTGCTCTGCAACTCTTGCAAAAACCTCATCAACCAAAATAGCTCTGTCAGGAAAGCACCCGCCGCCGATTACAACCGCTAATTTTGCGGAAGGCCTGCAAACGCGCGCGAGCTCAAGCAAAACTTTTTTCATATCAGAAAAGTAGGATTGTGCAATTGGTAGGTTTCTAATTTCTTCAAAGTCAAACTCATCTGCGCTCTCAACTCTATCTCCAATATGCGAGCGCAATTTTGTGGCAGGCAAATCAAAGAAC
>CAZROS010000059.1:0-4116 GCA_964601825.1 uncultured archaeon
TAAATTTTCCCCCATCAGCTTTTTCTATTTCCAATCGCCCGCGCTCAAGCAAAGAGGCCGCTTCAATTAAATCCAGCTCAAGCTTTTCACTTTCTAAATTTCCATACCATCCATTGTCAAAAATTTCCTTGCCGCCGGTTTCAACAAGGATTTTTTCTCCTGAAAGCTTTCCAAGTGATGACATAAGTTTTGGTTGGGAGGGAATGTTTATAAAATGATTATTTTGGAAGTTTGGTTTTTCCTGTGTTTACAATCAGCATTTTCTTGTCTTTAGGCAGGACTTCTTTCATTTGGAGCATTAGAGCGAGACCTGCGATTCCAGAAGGCTCACAAGTCACTTTGTTAGCTTCGGCGATTTCCATTGCATCATCAATAAAATGCTCTTTAACCAAGAGGACATTAGATTCTGGTCCGCAGTAGCTTGCATACCTGTAAAATCTTATCCATTGCTCGCTGAAGTGGACAAACGGCAAATGAGGAGAGTAGAGTTTATCTGCTTTTGACTTTGGGCTGTTAACTGTTGCTCCTAAGAAGTTGCATGAGCGCAAAACTTCAATGTCTCCTCTGAAACGCGGGTCATGATTTTCTGTGGAAAGTTCCTTTTTATTAATGTTCAAAATATTTTCATAGATATTGCCTGTTCCAAATGGGATAAAACAAAAGTCTGGCGAGTTATTTATTATCTCATAACTCATCCAATCATAAAATCTCATTGTTGGGTCAAGAGCTTCGTTTGAGGTTATATCAAAGCCTGTTGGATTATGCGTAAGAGTCAGAATTTCTTTCCAGTGAAAAGGTTTTTTGGAAAGATCTGTCTCGTAAACTTCGCAGCCAAGTTTTTTCAGCGCAACAAACATTTTTTTGTCAAGGCTGACATCAACAAGGACTTTCAGATTTGGAAGATTATATTTTCTCAACATTGTTTGTATTGCTACTGCTGCAGAACCGGAAGAAATTATGGACATTTGCGGAAGCGGGCCTTTTAGTCTACCGCGCTTCTTTGCAATCAAGAAATCTTTGTATGTAACAACAATTTCCCAAGCCATTCTATCTTTATGTGTGCCTGTTAGGTTAACGCTCTCATCCTTAAGCCAAACATTTGAAAAGCCAGGAACTTTTATTTTAAAAGTTGGAGTTGCTGGAAATTTTGGATTATCTGGAGGGAACTCTGGCTTATTCGGATCGTTTTCTGAAGCCACAAATATAGACTTCAAAATTTCCTCTTCTTCTTTGGATAGCATAAAATCTCTTTGACATTAGCATATAAAAACATTACCCAACCTCAATTCCCCTCTCGCCCAATCTATCCCTGCAAGTCCTGCAGAAATTATTTTCCTTTCTGTCAACATCCGCAACAGAAGGAGAAAAAGCCATTGCGCATTTAGAAAATTTATCATGCTCAAGCCCAAGCACATGGCCAATCTCATGCACAGCCTCTTTAACAATTCTTTCCTGCAAAAGCCCAAGCGAAGGCCGCTCTCCATAGAATTCTGGCCGCAATCTATGGACAGAAACAATAGCTGCCCCTACTGAAGTTTCCTCCAAACCGAAAACAAAATTCAATCCATTATAATACAAATCCTCATTGCAGACAAAAAGCGCAGGAACATTTTTTTCAATCGCAGTCCCAACGCCCGAGGCAGAGAGCATTTTCAAAACTTTCTCAGCATCATACTGCCTGCGCATTTGGTTGAAAGCTTGCTGGGCCATTTCAGCTGCTGGCTCAATTTTTGTTTTGCAGTTAAGCAAATCCGGCAAACTATTCTGCAGAATCTCAAGAACTTTTTCATTCACGCGCCCGACTGGAATTATTCTGATTAGCATGGAAATAATTGCGCGGCTGAATTTAAAAACAAACTAGATTTTCACAACCTTCAAAACATCGTCAGCCCTCTCGCGATTTGCTTTGAGCTCAAGCTTGTGCGCATTTATTCCTAGCGCAGAAATATTTTTATCAACCAGCCTGTCAATCTGCATCTGCCAATCCGGATTTATGCTTCTGAAACCATCTGCCTGCGGATTGAAAGCCGGCTCAAGTTTGAAAGTAAAATCATAAGTCCTGCTCCAGTTTTCAAAAATCGCTTTGCAGAAATTTTCTATCTCAGGCTTGCAGCCGAATTTTTCCCGCGCCCAGAGAAAATAAGCGTAATTGTCAATCACAGTCCTGTCGCAAACAACAAAATCAAACCTGCTCGCAGCTTCAATCTCTTCTGCAACCTGCCGCGCTAAAATCCAAGCCTGCGCTTCCGCAGAATTATTTTCTTCTGTTCCAGCTGGCAGAGGGCACTCGCGCACAAACTCGCGGATCATTCCAGCTTTTATCCCGCGCGATTTTAATTCTCCAACAAGCGCATAAGCAAGAGAAGTTTTTCCAATTCCATGAGTGCCTGTTAGGCCGATTTTCATGCGAACCTTTGCGCGCGAACGATTTAAAAGAATTTGTATTGTGGAGAAAATATAGATTACGGTCTTGTTCTGTAGAATTGAACAGCCTGCGTTACCTTATCTGAATAACTATATGGTATTGGAGCTTTTGTCGAGGATCCTAATACAAAGCTATCAGCATCCGGAGGAGCTTCCCTACCAACCGCTTCTTCAACAGATCTTCTAATATGCTCCTCACTTGTAACACTTGGGATATAATCATAAGTAATTAATCTTGGACCGCCGCATGCCCTCGCGCCCTGTGGTATAGAATCTCCTTCCAATTCTCTTAGCATTCTTTGAATTACTGCTACCATAAAATTTATTCAAATGTAAACTATTTAAAGCTTTTGGTGGGGCAGGCGTGATTTTCTTTTATCCTAAAATAGCAATCTGCCTTTTTGGATTATCCCTAAACTTTTTCGCGAAAAAGTTTGGGGGTTTGAACACGCGACTGCACGGTCTTCAGCATCGCAGTTGCAAATAAGCAACACGTGCGCTTGCGGAGTTAAACTCCCGGGCTGAGCTACTGCCCCACGAGAAATCTTTATGCGAGAGCAATTTAAATTCATTTCTTGCCGAGCCTCTTGTCAATCATCCTCACAACAAACTCAAAAACTTTTTCTGCCGGCAAATTGTCCGTATGCAGAATTATATCAAACGGCGTCAAGTCTTTTCCAAACGCAATCCCATAAGCTTTTTTGTAAAGCAAATAGTTTTGCGCATCGCGCTTTTTTATTTTCGCAACAGCAGAAGAAAAAGAAATTTTATCTCTCTCTACCATGCGCGCGGCGCGCACTTTATCAGAAGCAGTTATCCATAATTTAATTGCGCGCCCTTTGTAAAGCCAAGGCATGGTCCAGCTGCTCAGAACGCAGTTTCCTTTTTTTGCAAGGCTGGCAATATACTTGTCAAATTCTTTGTCAATGGCAGAATCCTTTTTTCGCATTTCCGTGAACCTCATGCCGTCGGGCGTGCCCCACCAGCCTTTTCCTTCCGGAGCAAAGCCGTATTTTTTTGCGAACTCTTTCAGCAAATCTCCGGTGTTGTAGTGCTTGATTTTGTAGTGCTTGGAAATTTTTTCTGCTAAAGTAGTTTTGCCAGAAACCGGCGGGCCGCAAACAAGAATTGGTGGCATTTTCATATCTTTTTATTCTCATGCCACAATAAAAAGATATTGGTGGCAAAATGCAACTTAAAAAAATCCATCTTTTTGTTTTGTTTATTGCAGTCAATCTCATAGAAGATTTTATTGCAATTTTCATATCAGGGGGCGAATTTACTTTGGCTGTAATTTCTATTATGATTTTGGTCGCGCTCGCATTCAGCTTCATAGAAGATTATGTAGAGCACTTATACAGAATCAAAAACTGGATTGCGCGCAGGAGAATGAAAAAGCAGTGGAAGAAATTTGCAAGGATGAAGCACAGCGAAGCTCGCATGCAGGGTAAACCCGTGCATGCTCGCTATTGATGTGTGCTAAGAAAATAAAAAACTCCAAAAATTTGGGCGCGTAAAATATTTTTCTTCATTACATAATTTAGAACAAGCTCTTCATTTTAATCCAAAAAATCCTTTGCCTTGAATTTCTCTGGCAGATATTTTTCAGAAACAAAACTTATTCCGCGCGAAACCAGAGCATCAAGCTCAACTTTCCCTTTCATCTGCTTCATCAGCTGAAACTGCTGCTGC
>CAZROS010000060.1:0-4112 GCA_964601825.1 uncultured archaeon
CATCAATAATTATGAAAGCCTCTTTATGGAAGTAGCTTTTGTAAAAAACTTTATACCTCACAAACTCTGGAGTTGTTTTGTTGGTTTCAATTTTCAAGAAAATGTTTTTGTTCTCTTCCAGAATTTTTTCCAGCTGGCGGCGGATTTCCCCTATAGGCGCGCCTGCAGTGAAGTCCAAATCTTCAGACAATCTTTTGTGGTTCAGGAAAATTTTGTTCAAAGCAGTGCCGCCTTTGAAAAATAAGCCTTCAACATCTTTTATCAAAAAAAGAAGCAGCGTGAGAAAATAATCTTTCTCAAGGTAAATCACATTAAGGCCGTGGGTGCCTGCCAAGTGCTTCAGCTTGTCTTCAGAAATCAAATCCATTTTCTGCTCATCTCTTTTGTCGCTATGTTGAATTTGTGATTTTTCACTTTTCTTTCAACATATTTGCCGAGCTTCCTTACTCTCTTGAAATTTATCACAGCATCAAAAAATTTCTTTTTTCCCTGTCGGGTTGTCGAGTAAGCATCTATCTCTGTTGGGATTTGCTCTATCAAGCCCCAGTAGTGCGCTGCTGCTTTTCCTCCAATAAAATAATTTTTCCCACTGAAAATTTCGTCAATTATTATGAATGGGTGCTCAGACCATTTTCCCCTGAAGGCTTGTATTGGAATGAGATAGTATTTTTCTTTATTGATTTTTACAACTCTTTTTTTTGACTTGAGTTTGTGCATGGCGAATGCAAAGGATCTTCTGCTTTTGAAAAACTTTCTTATATCTATCCGTGTGAAAAATCTTTTTCCCTCAAGCTCTAGAAATGAAATAACTTCAATTTCTCTTTTTGAGTGGCTTTTCATATGCTACACCATAATTTGCACTTTGCAAATATTAGTGTAGCAGCATTTATAAAGCTTTAAGCCACGACCTCAGACAAGTTCGTGGAAACAGCCATGTGATAAGCTTAAATGCTTTTGATTCTATTATATTTTGATTAAGATGTTAGACAGAAGACGTCCACCAAAAGTGGCAAATGTTTTGCCAGATGGCACATTGTACTTTGTTGTTTATAATTGTGATGAAGGCGATCGACTTTTCCATCCTTTTGACGAAAGATTTTATACGAGAAATTTAATCTCCTAAGCAATAACCTCAGCCGCGCCTCGCATAGAAAGCAAGCCTGCAACTTCTGGCGGAACTTCTGCTGTTTGTCCGTTAGCAAAAGGCCCATAGTAATTCAAGTCCCCGCCCACAAACTGCGGCAAATCCATAAGCAATTTAATTTTTCTTAAATCAGGTTTCGGAATTTCTTTCGGCAGCTCAGGAGCCGCAGGAGGCTGCGCGTCCAATTTTTCAGAAATTATTTCTGGAATTTCTCCATTGTGTGTTGCAGAAATATTTTCACTCAAGCCATTTTTTTCTGATGTTTCAATTTTTGGGGCTTCCATAATTTGGCTTGAACTTTTCACTTCTTCAACCAACTTCCTTGCCTCGGAAATTTTCTCCTCAACAAATTTATCATAGCTCCACATCTGCTGTTGGACCTCGTCCTTGAAATTTTTCAAGCTTAAAATCATAGAGTCAAAAAATTTTTGCTCTTCCAAAGTCAAACCTTCTGGGGGCAGATTTCCGCGGACAGTGTGCAGGGCAGCGAGAACAATTTTTTTCTCTCTGCGGTTCACAAGCTCTTCAAGAATTTTTTTGGCAGCCTCAACTTCCAGCATTGAAGTTGTGTCCCTTCTGGAGCTCTTGTGCTCAATCCATTGGCGCACTGCAGAAAAAAATCCCGCAGGAAGTTTCTGCAATTTTTCCTCTTTCTCAGCTCTGTGCGCAGCGCGGATTGTTTCGTAAGTAATAATTTCTGCCATGGGAGGTCAGTAAAATTAATAGGTGAAGTTTTATAAATAGGCTCCTACAAGCAGTTTTATGAAAAAGTCCGCACTCTTGCTTGTGGCAATAATTATAATAGCCGGCTGCACTGCCTCGCAGGTGGATATTTTTTTGAAGGCATCTCCGCTGGTAAGCAGTTTTCTTGAGCAATATCCGAACGCAAAAGTTACTACAATTCTAGTTGCCCAAGGAACAGTTCAAGCGCAGATTGAAAAAATAAAAGAGGACTGCGGTCCGGACTTTCCTCTGGCGAGCTATTACAAAACAACTTTGGATGATAAAGAAAGCAGCACAATGCTTGTGGTCTGGATGGATTCTAAAAATTATCAGATGCCCTGCGCTGTCAAGGAAAGCGCTGGCGTGAAAAAAGAAGTGAATGCAAACGAAACAATAGAAGTAACCACAACAGCCGCGCCTACTACAGCACAACAAACAGTTTCCACAACTCCGCCTGCAACAGCCGCGCCGCCTGCGATCACAACACCGCAGGCAACAACAACCACTTCTAATTTCACAAATGCGGCCGGCGCAGGACTTCCGGATATAATTGCATATGTTTATGCATACGGCCCGCCTCCTGGAACAGGAAAAATAAATCTTACTGGAGTTGTTGAGAATATTGGCTCAGCTCCTTCAAATGCAGGCACGGCAAGATTCAATCTTACAAATGAAAATACAGGCTTTCAAAATTTTGCAGATGTCAATGTTCCGGCGCTCGCAGTAGGAGAGAAGAAATATTATTTTCCGGACTTCAGCCAAATTATTGTTGCAGCAGGTTCCTACATACTCACAATTAATGCAGACACAACCGGCACAACAGCAGAGTCAAATGAAAACAACAATCACGGCGCAACAAGTTTCGGAGTTGCTTATAACAATACTACTACATCTTCTTCAACAACTATACCGCTGCCGGATTTGTCTTCAGCTCCATGTTGTGTGAATGGGACTATTCCCGGCATTAGGACATTTAAGTCTAATATCTATAACGGGTTTTCTCCTGGCGGCGTTAATGTTACCTCAACATTTTATATAAAAATTGAGGCGCTCTTTAACAATAATACTTCAGCAGGAGGCAGCAATACTTCAGCAGGAACCTGCACAACTTCTCTGCCTTCGCTTATTTCTAACACAGCAGGTTTGGTGGGCTGCGATATATACATAAGCACCCACGGGTCATACACTTTCATAACAACTGTAGACAGCACCGGCGCAATAGCAGAGTCAAATGAAAATAATAATGTCAATGTTTTCTCAAATCTTGATCTTTGATTTTAACGTTTTTTGAATTTTCTTTTTTAGCAGATTTATAAATAGGCTTTCAGAAATATGAATATGAAAAAATCCGCGCTGCTTCTAATTTCAATAATTCTAATCGCGGGCTGCACTGCCTCGCAGCTTGATGTCACTGTAAAGAATCTCCCGCAGGCAAAAGCATTTCTCGAAGAATATCCTGAGGCAACAATAAAAACTGCAGTTTATTCTCCAGTTGCAATAAAAAATGTTGCTGATAAATTTGCAGATGATTGCCCGTCGCTTGGAGAAAGCGGCAAGAGTTATTACAAGGTTACTATTATTGATGAGCCATCAAAGCAGCAGATGATTATGTGGCTTGATGCTGCTGGCAACAAATTCATTTGCGCTATCAGAACTTCTTTGAGTGGCGAGATTGTTACAACTACAACCACCACATCAGTTCCTGCCACAGCGTCTGCGCAAACTACAACATCATCTCAGCCTGCTGAATGCAGCAGTGATGCAACTCGATGCTCTGGCGACCTGATACAATCGTGCTATAATGGAAAATGGACATTGGGCGAAAACTGCGCATATGGCTGCGATGCTTCACTGCCCTCGCCGCGCTGCAGGGCATCTCCGACAACAACATCATATGCCAGCACAACTACAACCGCAGCGGCAACAACCACTACAGTTAATGCTACAACAACTTCTGCTCCAACCACAACAGCAGCTCCTACAACAACCGCTTCCACAACAACTTCTTCAACAACTACAACAACGCAGGCTAAACCCGATTTAACATCACTCTTCGTTAGCGCAACAAAGTTCAACAGCACAGCTGTAAGAGTTTCATATACTGTGACGAATGTAGGAAGCGTAAATATTCAAACGCCATTTACAAACAGAGTTTCGCTTGTAGATTCTACATCCACTGTGCAAGCGCAGTGCTTTAACCAAACCAGCCAACTATCAGCCAGCCAGTCTGTTGCGCTTTCATGCG
>CAZROS010000061.1:0-4053 GCA_964601825.1 uncultured archaeon
AAAATCAAAGGGAAATAATATTTTGGTTTTGGGAGAGGACCAGAAACTTTATTTTCAGCAGCTCTCGGCTGCGCTAAAATTAATTGGAGTTGAGCCGCCAAAAGTTTTGCATTATTCTTTTGTGCTTCTGCCGGGCGGAGGAAAAATGTCCACGAGACAGGGGAATGTTGTTTTGCTTGAGGATTTCATGAAAGAAGTTTATGCGAAAGCAAGCGAGGAAATTAAAAAACGCTGGCCGGAAATTTCTGAAAAAGAAATGCAGGCGCGGGCGAGAAAAATTGGAAATGCCGCTGTCAGATACGGAATGCTGAAAGTTTCTCCGGAAAAAAATGTTTTGTTTAATTTGGAGGAGGCTGTTAGGTTTGAGGGGGACACTGGGCCATATTTGCTTTACACATATGCGCGCGCAAATTCTATTTTGGAAAAAGCAGGCAAGTGGAAGGATTCGGAATTTTATGAATTTAGAAAGCCGGAAGAGAAAAATCTTATGAAAAAAATTGCGCAGTTCCCTTCTGTTGTTGAGAAAGCTTCTGAAGATTTGCGGCCGCACTTGGTTGCGACATTTGCAGGCGAGCTTGCCGAGGCTTTCAATAAATTCTACGAGGCGTGCCCGGTTTTGGCTGCTGAAAATAATTTGCGGAAAATTTCCAGACTGAAATTAGTTTGGTCCGCGAAAATTGTTCTGCGCAATTGCGAGAAAATTATTGGAATGGAAGTTTTGGAGAAGATGAAGTCCAATTTTTCTTTCTTTTTTTGTTCAGAACTTGAAAAAAGAAAGAAGAGATAGGTTTTCAAAAGAAAGAAAAAAACGAAAGAAAACGCGGGTTCTTAAAAGAAAGAAAAAATTTTCCACGCGCAGCGCTCTAAATTAAGAGCTGAACTGCATCAATTGCTTTATTTTTTGCGCGGAAGAATTTGGATTGTTTGGATTTATTCCAACAAAAGGAATCTGCATTCTTTTTTTCGCAAGCTCAAATTCGAGCTCTTCCATTAAAATTCCTTTGCCCGGAGTGTTTCTGTGGCCGTTCTCAAGCTGGTGGACTGAATATGTTGGCGAGAATTCCAGCCCCAAAATTCCCACCACAGAATATTTTTTTTCTTTGTAATTAACAATATTTTTTATAATTTCCTGCGCCATTTTTTTGCATGCTGTTCTATAAGCTTTTGAATCCAAATCTTCTTTCATTTTTGGTTTTCTGTCAAGGCCAAAGTGCTCGGTTTCAATGCACGGCAATTGAACAATTCCAACTCCTGCCTCTCCTAAAATTTCCATTACTTCTTTTATTGCTCCGGGAGAATATCCTTTTCCCTGCGGGGAAGAATTTTGATTTAGAACTGGGTGGGAAACCAAAACGATTTTTCTTGAGCGCTGCATGTTATCTTATGGAGTCCAAAGCTTATATAGCTCACTCGGGCGGGATAGTGAAACGAAAGGGAGTTCGGCGGCAGTCGAAATTAAAAATTTCGACGGCGCGTGAAAATCCTAAAGATTTTCACTGCGGGGAGCGAAGGGGAGTTTATTTTCCTTTCACGCTTTTCAAAAGCCTTTCTATTGGAATGGCGTGGTCCCAAACAGAATAAAAATATTTTCTGAAAACCTCTGCAATAAGTTTGTTTGTAATAATTATGCTTGTATAGTCTGCCTCTTTTTCTGTCCACGGTTCGCCCTCCTTTATTTGCGAAGTATCTTCTGCGGACTTTGGGATTTTTTGTATAACAAGAACCTTCTTTCCATCTGCAATTATTCCGCGCAAGCTGTTGATGCTATCGGAGAACCTAAGCTCTGCTCCAATCGCCCTGATCTTTTTCGCGTTTTTCAAAACCTTCGCTGAGGATTTAGACCAAATAATTTTATAGGATACTCCGGACTTTGTAAGCTTTTTTATGTCTTTCAGTCTCTGCTCGCCCCACGACAGGTCGCCGGCAAAAATTAAAAATTCTTCTTTTGCTTCAGACTGCATATCTTCCCAAAGCTTGCCTGTATTTGCGCGCCGGTTTAAATATGCCAAAATTTCTTCAGATGCCGCGCCCTTCTCTTTTTGTTTGTGGTTTTTTATTGAACTTAGAAACTGGGGGACAACAGACTCTATTTCCTTGAGATTTTCCTCCATTTTTCTTTTTTCGTCGTCTCGCAATATATTGAAAATTTGAGACGGGTTTGTAACTCTAAAAATCTGCGGGCGGGTTTTCGAAACTATAACAAGCCCGCGTTTTGAAAGGGAAGCCATTGTGTCATAAACTCTGGGAAGAGGTATGTTTGATATCGAGGAAACATTATCTGCGCTGAGCGAGCCGCGCCTTACTAAAGTCAAGTAAGCCTTTGCCTCGTATTCTGTTAAGCCCAAGTGTTTTAAGAGAGCTTCAGGATTTTGTTCCACATTTATCACGGAAACCGATTTTATTTATTTAACTGTAAAGTAATCTTATTTTCAATCTATTTAAATCTATAGTATAAGGCGATTGCCGAACATTCTTCTGATTATTTTTTAACATAGCGCATAGAAAAAAACTTTGCATTTAAGCCAGATTCTTGCCAAACGAAAGCTTTAAATGGTTTAGGAAACCTATTAATTGGTGGTGAATTTGTAATGCCAGATGATAATGAATTGCCTCTTATTGCAACCCGAGGTACAATAAGAGAACTTGTTGATGATAGCAGAAGAGATGAGAGAAAGAGAATTATAGAAACAAGGCTTTGCGAGCACGCACTGAAGATAGCGGCTCTTAAGCCTGTTATAGAGAAAACTATGCAAAGGGCAGCAGAAAGAACAGAAGCAGTTTATATCGCGCTGTGTGGAAGTTTTGCTGAAAAAAGTATAGGAAGAGATTTGAAAGAATTATCAGGAGCCGATCCATTAGAAGTTTCTGACAATAGAATTGCCGCAATAAAATGGTTTGTTGATTATGATTTTTTTGTTGTTGGCGATAAGATAGAAGATTCTGACAAACCAAAATTTGATCTCGATACACTAGATACTGTTTTCCCAATGGATATTTTAGATGGGATAGCAAGAGTTTATCCTCAATTCAAAAAAGCAGACTGCCATGTAGATGCCAGATACACTCAAGCTTCTATGAAAGCAGAATTGAATGAGGTTCTGAAACTGATAGAGAGAATAGAACTTGATGATGATTCAGCAAGAAAAGAACTGAAGAGTAAAGGCCATATATCTGATCTTGTTTGGAAAAACCGAGGAGTTTCTTTTTACGTAAGAGACAGCATAGATCCGGAAATTATGGAAGGCTTCAATCAGATAAAGAAAAGGGTTGGCTATAGATCAGCATGGGATTGGAAAGAATATGAAAATAGAGTTTGGAAACCTGCTGCTCGATTAGTAAAAGAAAATTATCTTGGGCAACTTGACAGATTATCTACTGAACATCCTTCTTTGAAACCTGCTTATGAGGCTATTGCATCGGTGTGAATTTTTATGACAATTGAAGTTGTGCAGGCAATAATTTTGCGCGGCGCGCCTGGGCACGAAAAAGTTCTTGTTGTAAAGGAGAGAAGAGGCAGAAGCAGAAAACTGCCTGGTGGTGCTGTTCAAAGTGGAGAAAATTATATTGCAGCATTGAGAAGAGAGCTCGGGGAGGAATTGTCAGGAATAGATTGGAATGGAGTTAGAGTGGCTGGACCACCGATTATAGACAGAGTTTATAACAGAAGAATCGGAGAAGAAGTTGTGTTAAGAAGGTACCGTGTTCAGATACCGGAAAATTCCAACCCCAGGCCAAATAAAAGATATGGAGAAATAAATAACATTACTTGGCTTCCGAAGAGTGAGTGGGAACCAAGAGGTTTCTATGGACCGCTTCCTCCAAGAAAAAGAAGATACTAAATATCCAAAATCACTCTCGCTCTCCAAATATTTTTTTCTTTCTTTACTTCAAACAAATGCCACGTGACTGCTTTAACATCAACAAGCATTTCATGTTTTTTCATGTTTATTTTTTCTCCAAGAGCTTCGCAGGCGAGCTTGCAAGTTTTTCCTTGAGAGATTTTTATTTTATATTTTGAAAAAATAAGCTGGCGCGCATCCTTCAGGAAAATTA
>CAZROS010000062.1:0-4044 GCA_964601825.1 uncultured archaeon
CCAAATCCTTGAAAACGCGCGTTTCTAAATGGTGCAGGGCAGGCGGGGCATTTGCAGTTGGGGGACCTTCCAGAAAAGAAAAAAGCGGCTTGCCTTTTTCAAAATGAATTGCTCCCTCAATTTTTTTCTGCTCTCGCTGCCAGAGCTTTGAAACTTTTTGTTCAACGAGTTTGTGGTCGTAGGGCATGAAGTAAAATAAAGAAAGAGTTTTAAAAAGGTTTTAAACCTACATTGCGAATTGCGCCTATGCAAACAACTATGCAACAAATAAGAGTTGTGGCTCTCTGCATAATTAAGAACGGGGGGAAAATTCTTGTTTTCGAAGGCGTGGACAAATTGAAGAAGCAAACATGGTGCCGCCCATTGGGCGGCGGAATTGAGTTTGGCGAGCGCGGCGAGGAAACCGTTAAGCGGGAGTTCAGAGAAGAGATAGGCGCTGAAATTAAAAATATAAAATATCTGGAAACTCTGGAAAATATTTTTATTTACAACGGCGCGCCGAAACATGAAATTTGTTTTATTTTCAGCGGAGAGCTCGCAGACAAGTCTCTATACGAAAAGGAAGAAATTGTCGGAACTGACAGCAAAGGAAAATTCAAAGCTGTTTGGAAACCAATTTCAGATTTCAGAAAAGGAAAGCTTATTTTGTATCCAAGTGGTTTGCTGGATACGATTAAAAATTAATAAATAAAAAAATTAAAGAATTTCAAACTATTCTGCGAACCCAAAATTCAAATTTAGAATTTCTTGTGTTTTGGGAAGCAATCTCTGCAGAAGACTGGTTTGCCTTCTGTTGGCTTGAAAGGGACTTCGCAATCTTTCTTGCAGTCTGAACAGACAGCTTTGTGCATTTCCCTTGGGCCCCTTGGTCCGCCGAAACCTTGTCCATATGCCATATTTTTTCACCTATTTTTATTTTTTGATATTTTATTTCCGAAGTAAACTAGAAGTAGACTTCAATTGCTAATATCTAAAATCTATTGGAAATTAAAGCTTAAAAGCTTGCTGGAGCGCGGGTTTTTATTTCAGGAATTGCAATAGAAATTATGCCAGATTGCAAATTCTGCGGCTGCGAGAAATGTGCCTGCAACGAGAGGCATCTGATAAAAAAATTTGTTATCAGCGAAGGCGAGCTGAATGCTCTGGAAGATTTCGCTGTGATTGATTTAAAGTATATGGCGGAAAAGCGAGCTGATGAGTTAAAGGTCCTTCAGGAAAGATGTTTGAAGCTCTGGAGAAGATTGATTAAAAAAGCCGATAAAAAATAAATATTTAAGCTGAGAAAGACAATCTATTATAGTGAAATTATGCCAACCAAGATAGAAAGCGAAATAGAAATACTGAAGCATATGCAAAGCGATATTTCTCTGGTGAAGCAGAAAGTTTTATCCATGGAAAGGGAAATAGGGGAAATTAGCCAAGACCTGCATGGGGAAGTCAGGCCGGAATATTTGAAAAAACTTCAGGCAATAAAAAAGCAGAAAGGCATAAGATTCAAAAACATGAAAGAGTTTGATAAGCATTTTTCTAGGTGAATTTCAACGACTTACTCCGCAGAGCTGAAGCCGGAATTAAATGACAAACTGGAAAAATTAAACAGGAAAAATCCTGTTGTTTTTCAGCGCATCAGAAAAAAGATTGCGGAGATAATAGAAAATCCCGAGCATTACAAGCCGCTGAAACATGAAATGAAAAATATAAGGCGCGTTCACATAGATCCGTTTGTTCTTACATTCACAATAAATGAATCTGATGAGACCGTGGAATTTTTGGACTTTGATCATCACGACAAAATTTACAAGAGATAATTATGCCATCTTGCGAAATCTGCGGCTCTTCAAATGCGGGCTATACTTCAAAAATAGAAGGCGCGATTCTGAAAGTCTGCAAAAACTGCGCAGGCGGAGAAATTATTTCTCGCCCGCAAGTTTTGCCTGCTCCAAGGAAATTATCGCGCCCGCCCGAGGGATTTGGAACAGAACTCGCGGAAAACTTTTCTGCTGTTGTTCAGAGAGAAAGGCAGAAAAAGAATCTAACGCGCTCGGACTTGGCGAGAAAAATTTCTGTTCAGGAAAATTTAATTTCTAGAATTGAAAATGGCTGGAGGCCGCCGTTGGATTTAGTAAAAAAGCTTGAAAAATTTTTCAGTAAAATTCTAACAGAAAAATCTGCATAGGTATTTCAAGCAAAAATAAAAAGAAAAATTAAAAAATAAAAATTTTTAAGCAGAATTCAAGCCGCTCCAAAGAGCATCAAACAAAGGCCCGAAAGTATTTCCTGCAGCGTGCTCTCCCTGAGTCCACAAAGCAAAGTCCTGCGTTGGATGGACATCAGAATCGTTTGTCAAAGAGACAACAACCTGCGAATCATCTGCAACAGCAAACCTGCCGTGGTTTTTCTCAAGCCTTCGCACATCAGCATAGGATTTTGCAGCTGAAACAGCATCCCCATGCTCTTTTCCTGCGTGCACAGCAATTCTAACTTTCACTCCGCGGTTTGAAGCTTTTCTCAAAACCTCCCCATGCTTTGCATTAAGCTCGCGCAAACCATCGCCAGTTGTAACAATGTGAATTTTCTTTTTTGCGGATTTGAAAACAGTATCTAATTGTGTGTGAAGCGCATGCCTTCCTTTCAGCGAGCCAGTCATTTCTCCAGGCTCAACCAAGTCAACTCCAGTTTTGAAAATTTTCTCAAGCTCTTTAACAATATTAGAACCCTGAAGCTGGTTTATCCTTGAAACTTTAATATCAGTTTCCTCGCGCAAATGTTTCTTCGCGCGCTCTAAAGATTCTGCCGGCTCAATCGCAACATATTTTATCGGCTTTGTGGTTTGAATCATTACAAATCCTTTATCCGCCAAAGATTCCAAAACATCATAAGTTCTGGAGTGCGGAACTTTTGCAAGCTTTGAAAGCTCGCCCGCGCTTGAGGTGCCTCGGCTAAGCAGGGCAACCCAAAGTTTTCTCTCGTACAAGTTTAATCCAATTTGTCTCAACGAATCAAGCAATTGCTGTTGTGCAACCATTTTTTATCAACCTTTTGTTTTTTATTTTTGGCCTCGGGCGTTTTGCGCCAAAAGCTGTTTTAATTTTGAAGTGGATATTTTTAAAGTTTTTTGTCACCCAATTCAAGCAAAATCATCAGTCATTTCTATATTTCTAATGGAAAGTAAAGTATATAAAGCTTTACTATAGGCTGGTTATTACAGAATCTCGCTTAATTACCCGCTGGTTTGAGTGAAAAATTTGAGTTTTCCGCGCTTGATAAGCCCTCCAGCGGCTCAAGAACAAGGAAATTTTTATCCATAAGGGATTTGAGAATTTTTGGTTTTGGTTTTTTCCAGAAAACCACTGCATTTATTTTTTCTATTTCAAGGATTTCTGCCAATTCAGAAAAATCTTTTGTTGCAAAAAGCTCAAGCTCTCTGCCTATATAGAAATTTTTTATAATTTCTACCGGCTCAAAACTTTTCGCGAGGCAAACAAGCTCGCAGCCACGCTTTGCTATCATCAGCGCAGCAACAGCATCTTCCTTTTTCTCAAGCAGAGCCAAAACTTTCCCGCCTGTTCCAAGTGGAAGCCCGCCAACTGCAGAAATTTTTTCTGTGAAAATATAAGTATTGCGCGAGCGGCACTCAATTTCAATTTCATGCTCAGGCTTGCTCAAATTTACTTGAGCGTTTGTAATTCTTTTCACAGCCGCGCCTGCTTCTTCTGCAATTAATTTTGAGGAAAACTTGTGGTGTCCTGCTCTCCTCGCTCTAATCGCAAAAGATTTTTTTTCATTTAATTTCAAAACCTGCTCTGCAATATCTGTTGCAAGCAAACGGATTTCAGCGAGCTCAGAGTGGCACTGCCATACCGGGCTTACAGAAACAATTCCAAAAACTTTTCTCAGAACAGAAATCGCTTCTGGAATTTGCTTTGTAAAAACAAAAATCCTGTTTGGATTTATTTCAAGCCTATATTCTATTCCTTCCTGCTTCAAGCCTGCGTTCACATTCTGCAAAAGAATATTGAACCACTTTCTCTGCACTTGGTCGCT
>CAZROS010000063.1:0-3966 GCA_964601825.1 uncultured archaeon
AAATGAAAATAACTTTCTTGGGAACCGGAGAAGCTTACAGCGAAAATCGCGCGAATGTTTCTGTTTTAGTTGAAGGAGAAACATCCGGCCTGCTTGACTGCGGCTATCTTGTGCCTCCTGTTTTTTGGAGAAGTTTCAAAGATAAAAATTTTTTGGATTGGATTTTCATAAATCATTGGCATGCTGACCATTTCATGGGGCTGATAATGCTTTGCATGAGATGGAGGCAGGAGAAAAGAGAAAAGCAATTAATAGTTATCGGACCGCATGGAACTAAAAAAAGATTTGAAGATTTATTTGAGTTGCTGTATCCGGGATTTTTGGAAAGAACTTACAAACAATTTTCAATCAGTTTTGTTGATAGTGCGGCTGAAAAATCTTTCGAGCATGGAGGATATAAATTTTCTTTCGCAGAAGGAAATCATCTTGAAGATGAAATGAAAGTGCCTGCTATTGCTGTTAGAATAGAAGCAGAAGGAAAATCTTTTTGCTATTCCGGCGATACAGTATTTTCAGAAAAAATATCAAATTTAGCAAAAGGCTGCAGCACATTAGTGCACGAATCATATTTGCCTTCATCTTCTCCATACCATGCTTCAATGGCTGCTCACTGTTCACCTCTTGAAGCAGGAAGGGCGGCAAAACTATCTGGAGTTAAAAAATTATATCTTGTTCATATACATAGGGATTGGGTTGAAAAAAAGCCTGAATTAATTGAAGAAGCTAAAAAAGAATTTGGCGGAGAAGTTTTTATTCCAGATGATTTGGATTCGTTTGAATTATAAAAATGATTTCCATGCAAAAACCAAAAGCAATAATTTTTGATGTTGGCGGGGTTTTAAGGTATTCTGAAATTGCTTTGCATTATTCAATGAAAAAAGCTTTTGAAAATTTTGGAATGAAATTTCCTTTCTCCTCTCAAGCCTTGTGGAAAATGCGCGGCTTTGAGTCGGCAAACAGCAGCTACAACACAATAAAAATTCTGATAATTCTCCTGAGAGATAAAAAAAGTTTGGAAGAAATTATGGAATTGGAAAATGCGGAAGAGTTGATGGAGGCAATGCTTAGAGAATCTGTGGATGACAATCTTCGCAGAAAAATTATGGAAGATTACACAAAAATATTTTCATCGCAAGAAGTTGAAGATATGGTAGAGATTTATTCTGGGGTTAAGGAAAGCATAGCGGCATTAAAGGACGCAAAAATAATTTTAGGAATTTCAACAAACTCCACGCATGCAGCTGTAGAGAGGGATCTAAAAGATGTTGGCCTAAAAAACTTTTCGATTATAATTTGCCAGGAAGATGTGAAAAACAAAAAACCTCACCCAGAAGGAATTTTACTTGCATGCGAAAAACTTGGGATTAAGCCATCGGAAGCTGCTTATGTCGGAGATGCTGCTTCAGATATTGCTGCAGCGAAAGCTGCTGGCTGCATTTCAGTTGCTTTGCTTTGTGGTATGGGAACTGAAAAAGTTTTGCGGGCAGCAAAGCCGGATTATGTTTTCAAAGATGTCAGAGAAATGGCTGATTATTTTTTGAGAGAAAAGCTTAAATAGATTAATAACAAATGATTTTTATGAAATTCGCTTCAGCCCCGGGAAAAGTAATTTTGTTTGGAGAGCATGCGGTTGTTTATGATAAGCTCGGAGTTTCTGTCGCAGCCGGCCCAGAAAGGTCAAAGGTTTCTGTTTATCCATCCAGCGGAGGTTACGTGCTTGATTCCAAACAATATGGGAGAAAAGAAAAAACAGCTGCTGAAATTGCAGAAGATATGAAAATATTGGAATCTCTCAGGCAGAGAGGAGAGTATAAAAAAATAAAAGAAATTTCAGAACACGATAGGCTGCTCGCAGGTTTTGCTGTTGTCCATGAGGTTATGAAGAATTATGGAAACAGGGTTCCGCCATTTGAAGCTCAGATAGATTGCGAGATTCCAAAAAATCTTGGCTCAAGCGCGTCGGTTTTTGTTTCTCTTGTTCATGCGGTTTCAAATGAGTTTGGCTTTAACATGACTGAAGAAGAAATTGGTGATATGGCAAACTCGGGGGACATGGTTGCCCATGGGATGGCATCGGGTATAGACACTCATACTGTTGTAAAAGGTGGTTGGAATACTTATCTGAAATCTCGCCCGCCAAAAGTTTTGCCTCTTGAAGCAGAGTTGGAGCAAGGAATTTTAGTTGTCAGCAGCGGTGACAGCGCGCAAACTCTTGATACTGTGAGCTATCTTGGAAGATTGCGTGAGAGAAGAAAGGAAGATGTTGATAGGATAATGGAAAGGCTTGATGGCATTTCAAGAGCTGGAATGAAAGCTGTTTTGGAAAAAGATGCTGCCGGAGTGGGCAGATTAATGTATGATTATTATGGAGAGCTGAGAAAAGTTGATCAGATTGAACCATCAGGCGAAGATAAAATTGAATTCGAAAAACCTAATATGAGAGAGATTATAGAAATTTCCAGAAAATTTGACGGTGTATTAGGAGCAAAACCAACAGGAGGCTGGGGTGGCGGTTGTGTGATTGTTTTTGGAGATGTAAAAAATCTTCAGGAAAAATTTGCTGATGCAGGATTTGGAAATCCATTTGTTGCAGAGCTTGATTGTGAGGGAGTTAGGGAAAAAGCAAATCCAAGTTTCTAATTAATCAGTTCAGAAACTTTTTTTATCTGCCTTCCATTTTCAAAAATATTATTGTAAGCATGGTCCAAAATTTGAACAACTTCTTTTGAGCGCACATGCAAGCCTGAGCTAACTTTGTTTGTCTTAGAATAACGGAAAGCCAAGATAGCGTCGCGCTCGCCTTTCATCATCTTCAAATATTGGGTATCAGATGTTGCCAAATGGAAATTTTCGTGCTTAAGGCACCAACTTAAATTTTCAATTATTTTCTTTTTTGTACTTTTATTTATTAGAGTCTTGAAATAATTTTCATTTATTATATAAAAAAATTCTGTACCAGAGGAGATTTTTTCTTTATATATTTTCAGAAGTTCTACACGCAGAAAAGATTTTATTTGCTCTTGCGAAATGAACAGAACCGGCATGCGGGCAAATGCCTTTATTTCTTTTGAGCGCAAAGCAATTTGGCATGCGGCTTGGTAGAATTCATCATCAGTGTGCAGTTCAATAAAAGCGTTTTGGCCGCTGAAAGATTGAGCTATTGATTTATAAATCTTTTTTTCATTCTCAATTATTTTTCTATACTTTTCTTTCGTGAATTGTGAAATTTTAAATTCCGGGTCTTTTATTGAGAAAAAAACTCCACCGGAAATTTTTCTATCGACAAGCCCGATAGAAGAAAGATTTTTAAGAAGTGCATAAGTTCTGCTCACAGGAAGTTCCGCCATTTTTGAAATTTCTCTTGCCGGAAGTTCTTCTCCTTTTAAGGAAATTAAAACATTAACAATTTTTATTTCATTTCTCTTCAAGCCAAGTTCCTGCAAAGCCTCATCCATACCACTTTTCTCGTTAAAAGTGCGTATAAGCTTAGGATACATTTTTCTCAGTAAATATGTACAATTTCAATAAATATAAAGTTTTCGGCTTTCTAAACATGGTAGAAAAATCTTCTTTGGTTTCAAGTTTTCATAAGCTCTCTCTTGGGGAAAGAAGGAAGGTTGCTTCCGAATTCTGGGATCTGCCTGCTGATAAAGAGGAAGCTCTTTATGGCGCGCCATTTAATCCTGAAAGTATCGGGGAGAATCCAATTGGAATTTATGAGAAGGCTTTGAGAGTTGTGCCGAATCTGAAAATAAACGGAAGAGATTACATTGCGCCTTTTGTTACAGAAGAAGCATCTGTCGCTGCAGGCCTTGCTAACTCTGCAAAGCTCGCTTATCCTGCTGGAGGGGTTGAAGTGAAGGCTGTTAGCAGCTCTGCACTCGGGCAGGCTTTATTTTATGATTTAGAAGCCGCTGAGAGCGCGCTGAAAAAAATATTGGAGAGAAAACAAATTTACTTAAACGG
>CAZROS010000064.1:0-3952 GCA_964601825.1 uncultured archaeon
AAGCTTCAAATCTTTCGGAAGCGAAGGCGAATCCCATGAGCAGCTTTTTTTATCAGAATTAATTTTTCCGCCAAGGCAGGAATCAAAATCGCAGATGTCTGAAGTTAGAGTTTTCTGGCTTGCTGTCGGGTCATTGAGCGATGCTTTTGCAGCATCAAAAATTATAGGCTGCTTTAAAGTAACTAAAACATTGCTTGCTGAAAAATCTCCCTGATTTTCCAGCTGTATGTTTCCTATAAGCGGAAGGCTTGGGTCAATTTCAGGAGTTCCTGAGCGATAGTTTACTGCCTCAAAATTTGTAAGCTCAAGAGCTTGCGTTGAGCCCTGAGCTTCTGAAGGTGGATTTATCAGCGCCTCGCAAACTCCAGGCCCTGCTGTTATTGTGCACATCGCATAATTTATTTGTTGAGAGGCCGCGTCCAAAGATTTTCCAACTGGCCCGAAAACATCAACTCCAAAATTATAAATCGGAGTCCAGTAAGCTCCGAAAACTGCTGTGCCAACTGTTCCTGTGAACTGGAAAGTGAAAGCCATTACTGCAAAGCCAATTACCATTATTCCCAAATATGGCCGCGCTTCCCTTCCGGAAATATATCCCATTATTCCAGAGAAAGCCAAAACTATCAGCAAAACAATTTGCAGCGGGCCGCGAACCCATGCGACAACAGGAAGAATTGAAGCGAAAACCAGAACAGCAAAAAATGCGCTGCCAAAATTTTCCATTTTATCCGAGCCAAGCGCATCCCTGATTCCGGAAATTTTCCCTCCACCAAAAACCCCGACAACCACAATCTTCTCGCTTTCCTCATTTTCTTTTGCAATTTTAGGCGCTGTTGCGAAAAATGCCAGGGCAAGGAAAAACAGAGGAGCTGCATCAGGCAATCTCACTGCTCCTGCATAAGCTGTGCTGAAAAAATTTCCCAGAAAAACAGCAAGAACAGCTATAATTAATCCATACCATTTTTTATCTAAACTGTAAGCCACTAATCCTGCCAAAACTGCCAATGAAATGAAAAGCCCTGCTGAAGAAATAAATCCATAATCCCAAGCAAAATTCGGCGACAAAAGAGTAAACAAAGTTATTGCAATAAAAAATCCCAGAAGCATTCTGAACCAAGATTCTGCTGACCTGTAGGGCTCGCTTCTGCTGTAGCTTGTCGGCATTGTGAAGTAAACCACAAAAAGGAAAATCAGCGAGAAGAAATTATTGTGTATTCTTCCGATTGAAAGCTCAAGAGCAACAAAAAGAATTCCCAAAAGCTTGAGAAAGCTGCGTGTGTAAAGTATTCCGAGGTGCTCGCCAAGGTTTAGCTGGATTATTTGTTTTTCTTCATTTGGCATTTATCTCTTGCCTCCAGCTGCTGTGATGAATGCCGTTATCTTATCTGATATTTCTTTTTTCTCCGCAGGATTCAAGTTAGTTCCGTTGGCGTCCTTCTCAATCTTAACCAAAGCTTTTACTAAACTCTTCTTCCTTTCTATTTGTATCATCATTGACTGAGCATCGTTCGCATCCCGAGCAACATTAAGGAGGTCCATGGCTTCTGTTAGCTCTGCCCCTATTTCTTCTATTCTTTCAATGAATTTGTCTTTTGTTTTTTCTGCGGCCGCAGATATTCCTGATGCCTGCTGCCTCGCCCTTGCCATCACCTCTTCCTCATTCGGCAGGTAAAGGTAAAACATGAAAAACAAAACTCCGATTGCCGCCCAGATGAAGCCGAAAGAAACAAGAACAACCGCAGCGATTACAAGAATAATTGACTCAACAGTTTTCGCGCGCACATTTTCGCGGATTGTGGATGACCAATTTGTAGCTATGTCTGCAACTGCACGGAGAGCGCTTTTGCCTGCGCCGCCTGCTGATTTTGCTGCACCTGCAACTGCGCTGCCTGCTCTTCCACCAGCACCTGCTATAGATCTTCCGGCTGCTCGAAGTTTCGAAGCCTCAGGATGATATTTTGGATTATTATAATTTTTGCAAACCACGCTTGATCCTGGGTTTGTTGTTCCGCATGTTTCGCATACCCACCATCGCTTTGCATAGTTTACTGGTTGACCGCCAACATTTATTTTCGGCTGGCTTGCTCTCTTTTCTCTGGCCATTCTCATTATTCTTGCAACTTCTGTTTCTGGCGGCAGACTTCTGGGTCTTCCACATCTTGTGCAATAAGATTCATTATCAGAAATTCTCGTCCTGTTGCATTGAGGATTGTCGCAGTCCCATGTCATAATATTCAAAAAACAATAGAAATCCTCTAAATAAAAACCTTTAGAAACAGCCAAAATGCTCACAGAAACTCTTCAATCAGAAATTTCCAAAGCGGAATAAAATTAATTGTTTTTTTCCCGAAAGATTTTTTCCTATCAAAAGCTTTTAGGTTTTTATGAACTCCACAAACTCAACAGACAAATCCGAGCCAGGAGACGGCCAGATTTCCAAAATGTTTTTTCCGGAAACAAATCCCTTAACAACAGGAGCTGAAATAAAATCGCTTGCGCCGCCATTAAATATTTCCTCTCCATTCAAAATCGCGCGGAAACTTCCTGTTCCCAAAACCGAGGTTTCAAAAATTCTTTCAGAATTATCCGAGCTGTGGAAGTGATAAAAAGCACGAGTTCCGGGAACACCTATAAGCTCAAGCTCAAACGCATATTCTGCCGGCGTAAACAAAAAGCCGCCGCTCACTTCCAAGCGTATCTCATTTTCCTCTTTCAGCAAATCCTTGTAAATCTGAATTTGGTGCAGACCTGTTTTTGGCCTGCCCGAATAAACTTTCTCTCTGTTAATAAAAACAGAAAAGTCTCCATGGTTGTTTGTCTCTGAAACAAAAAATTTTAGAAAAAGCTGGTCATATTTCTTTTCAGCTGAGAAAAGCAGGGACCTCTGGGCTTCAGAATCTTTTGCAATTATTTTCTCTGAAAGCTCGAGCAGTTTTTCAGGCTCGCCTGCGCCCACATCAACAACATCTCCGAGAAAAATAATGTCGCTTGCTTTTTTTGTCTGAGTGAAAAAAGCCGCTCCTGTTGCAGCTGGCTCTTGTTTTGCCTGAACCTGCTTTGCATTAACCGGAACAAATCCTGCCGGGCTATCCACAATTTGGCTTTGCAAAACAAATCCTAGATAAAGAGCTGTTAAGCTGGCTAAAGCCAAAAGCAGTATCGGAACGAATTCTGGCATGGTTATTATCTGTTGGTGATAGTATTTAAAGCTTTCCCCAAGGGGGCTCCGCTGACCTTATGTGGTGTAGGATTTTATTTCTCATATTGCTACGCCTCATAAGGTCATCCTTAAGGGTTTATTCTCCCGAGATTATCGCTGTGCGGTATTTTAAAAACGCAAACCGCATCCCATTCTTTTTTCTCTTTAACTATGAAGGATTTCTCAAGCACCAAATCGCGGAACAAATCTTTCAGCTTGGCAAGCCGTTCTTCTGAATTATTTTCATTGCAGAAAATTGAAACAATAATTTTTCCTTTGGGCTTTGCATATTCAATAATTTTATTTGGATTTTTCAGCAGGTGAATAATGTCTATGCAGAAAACAAAATCAAATTCTTGGGAAAATTTCAATTCATCCCCGCTTGCCAGAATTTTTTCGCCTTTTATTTTTTTCAGGTATTCCGGATTAATATCAACAGCAACTGCCCACGGAATTTTTTCTTCCAAAAAGCCGGGGCCGCAGCCTATGTCCAAAACTCTGGAATTTTTTGGAACTTTCACTTGCTCAAGAATTTTGAAAATTTTTCTTCTCTGGGTTTCGCCCATCCAGTTCTCATAGATTTCGTCTGTCAGAGCCATGGATTTTAATTTGCGGCTTAATGTTAAAAGCCTTGGGGCGCGCCTTGTTCATGTTTTTTCTCTGATTAACTGCGCAATTCTGCGCCAGAATTTCCTCTTTTGGAAATTCCCTTCCGCGCCACAAAAGATTTTTTTCAAATTTTTGCGCGCCAAA
>CAZROS010000065.1:0-3886 GCA_964601825.1 uncultured archaeon
AAATTGCATCAACCTGCTCTTCTGCGGATTTTTCCAAAACAACGCGCGCCCGCGCGCTCTCCATTGCGCGCAAAATTCTGTCCTGCGGGTGCGGCACTCCAGTCTGCGGATTTATTCCATTGCGCGCAATTATTGCAGTCACAGCTTTTGTTTTTTCTTCTAGCATTTTATTTCTCTGCTCTGTTGTTAACTGAACATCGCCATCGTGGATAATTTTTTCTGCAATTTTTTTTATGTCGCTTGTGCCGAAAAATTTATTCACATCAGCAGCTGGCACGCGAGTTCCTTTTCCCACATCTTCAAAAACTTCCGGCACAGCAAGCAAATCATCAGCTGAAATTTCTTTTCCTCCTTTCACACTTACAGCTAATTCTGGGTCAACAAGAATTTCAAATTTCTTTCCAGCTTTCATCAGCCGCGCAATCACTGCTTTGTCTACTGAGACCATGGAAAGATTTTGCGAGAGGGATATAAAAAGTTTAGATATACATCAAAAATTCCTCTCTTGTAATTCCTAAATCTTTTTTTATTATTTTGTTCAGAAGCCCACGATCAATTTCTTCGCGTGCGTGCATAGCAACAATTGTTGTGCGCCCATCGGGATGGCGGAGAAAAACATGGCTGCTCTCCTGCCTCTCTGGAATGAATCCCATTTTTTCAAGAATCTTAATCAGCTCAACGCCCGTAAGAATAGGCAGCTTCATTAAATCATGCCGGCATTGCAATTTTCTGAATTCCTACAAATTTATCATGAGAAACTTCCGGCGAGGATTTTAGGTAAAGAGAAATTGCTTCTCGGGTTCTTTTCAAAAGCTCATCAAAACTTTTCGCCTGTGTATGGCATCCCGGAAGCTCAACAACTTCGGAAATCAAATAGCCGTCCTCGCCCTGCTCTATAATTATGTTGAACTCTTTTTGCATGAAATTATTATGCGTCCGTTCTTTATAAACTTTTTAGAATTCAAAAATATTTTTTCAAAAATTTCATCCCATCAGGCCCAGAATATTTTCTGAAGCCAGAGCCATTAACAACAGCTAGCTCAATCTCTTCAGCTTTAACTCCTTTCTCTCCGGCTCTCAAAGCAGAGACTGCAAGCTTCACTGCGTCCTCTTCGGAAATTTTTTCACTCCAGCCTTTTCTCATAACTTTCAAAGCCTCACCAGAGCCGCGTCCAATTGCCTGCGCCTGCCAAGAATAGAAAGCAGAAGAAGGATCGATTTCAAAAAGCTGCGCGCCCTTTTCATCAACCCCGCCCAAAAGCAAAGCAACTCCGAACGGTCTCACGCCTCCGAATTGTGTATAGACTTGCATGCGGTCGGAAATTTCCCTGACTGCTCCGGTGACATTCAGTTGCTCATCAAAAGTCAATCTGTAAACTTGCGCTTTCATTCTGGAAATATCCATAAGCACGCGGCCGTCTGCTAAAAAGCCAGCGGCGGCAATTCCCAAGTTTGTGTCAACCTCATGGATTTTATCACTGCCAACGCTCGGCAACATCATTTCAGCCAAAGGCCTCATTGCAGCAAGAACAACCCCGCCATTGAAAACCAAGCCAAGAGAAGTTGTTCCGCGTTTCACAGCTTCACGCGCATATTCCACTTGGAACAATCTGCCGTCAGGCGAGAAAGTCACAATCGCTCTATCGTATCCCATGAACTCTGGCATTGCTTCCATTTTTATCACAAAAGATTTTTTTCAAAAAGATTTTCCAAAAGATTTTGATATCTTTTGTTGTGGGGAGGGATTTATAAAGATTTTAAACTGCAGAAATTTCTATCTAACATAATTCAGCAAATCACGCGCACCGAAATATTTCTTCTCAGCGGCTTTAATTGTTCCGGAGATTCCAATCACGCGGATGATCACAGGCGCGTCACCAATCCTGTCAAGCAAAGCTAGCGCAGCGCGGATTTTTTCAACAGCAGTGTGGCCGCAGCGTATAATTCCGGTTTGCTTTTCCTCATTCCATTCATTTTTCATAATCCATGCTCCAGCCTCGGCTGCACCAACTTCGCCCATGTAATTTAAAATTCCATGCCACATTGCGTTTGTTAAGTCCTGAAAAGGGATTTTCTGCGCGGAAATAATTTCGTAAGCCAGATATCTTTTTTTCTCGCGCAAGGTTGGGGAGAGAAAATTTGGCCTGCCTCCCAAATCTTGCTCAAGCTTTTCCTGTGAAGTTAATTCATGATGATCTTCTTCTGGATTCATAAAATCACTTTACAATTTCAACTCCTTCTGCTATTCTGGTTCCGGAGAAAATTGCTTTGTTCTTCTCGATAATTTTTTCCGGAATTTCGCTTGCTGCTGAAAATCCTTTTGAAAGCTCAAGCCCGAGATTTTCCGCGACTGAAATAATCTGGCGAGGGTCGCGCATTTCCCAAATATTTCCCGCGCCTGAGCATAAAATTGTTTTTACTTTCAGAGCCTCGCACAATTTTAAATTCATGGCAGAGTTCTGCAAGACTTGCGCGCGCTGCCTTCTGAAAGAATTTAAAATTTCTTTGAAGTTCAACTCAATTGAAACATTATTTTCAAAAGCTTTTTGCAGGCAAGCCTCATCCAAGCCAGAATCCAATCTGCCAAAAGCAGGATGCGCCAGAATATCCACGCGCGCATCCTCACACGCGGCACGGTTAATTTTGTAATTTCCACCGAGAACTATTACAACAAGTGCGAGGTTTCTAACTTTTTCCAGCGCGCGCTTCAAGTCATTCGGCTCTGCAACCTGAATTTCAACAGCTGGAAAAATTTCAACTTTTGTTTTTTTCTGCACATCTGCGATTGCTGCTTTGAACGCCTTGAATTTCTCCACAGACTCAAATCTATCTGCGAGCGCAAATCCATCCCATCCGAGCTTCTCGGCCATTTTCGCTAGCTCTTCGGCTGTATTCGAGCCTGCTGAAATGTGGAGGTCATAGAATTTCATTTTATATCACATTTACCGGCTGCTTGCGCAGCCTTTGCAATAATCACCTATATACTAAAAAGTATATATTTCAGAATTTAAAAACACTTTGTGCTCAGCGCTTTTCCGGATTATTCCTTCTCTCAAATCCCCTTCCTTTTCCGCGCAGCATTCTGTGCGAGCGCGCCGCGCTCGTCAAGCCTCTTTCAGCCCTGCCATGAACATTACAAATCCAATTTATTTTTTGGTCAGCTTTTATTGCAGGATGATTTGTGTCAACAAGAATAATTTCAAACCATTGGTCTCTTCCGTCTTCAGCAACATAATAGGAATTCAAAACTTCCAAATTTGGGAAATGTTTTGATGCGCGAATTTCCGCAATGTGCTGCAAATTTAAATTTGGGGGATTTTTTGTCAGGCCTGCGTGCGTGGGCTTTCTTCCTCCAGCAGGAAATTCTCTTTTTGAAGTTCCCTTTCCAATTCTCACGCGCGCAACAATAAAACCATGCTTTGCTTTGTAGCCAAGCGCGTGCGCGCGGTCAAGTCTAGAAGGATAATCAATTTTTGTGATTGCGTTTTCATTTCTCCAAGAAATCATTCTTGCTTTTAGAATTTCTTTCATGCCTTCGGACTGCCATGCTTGCTGTAAGTATTTGTACATTCCCATTTCAAAACCTCCTCACATTAACTGCGGGTCGCGCAGTTTTCGAGTTATAATTTTTCCGCTAGCAAGGTTTATAAACTTTAATTTCCATCAGATAACTTATGAGAGCTGAACTAAAACTTGCTATAGGAATTTTGATTTTGCTTGCGGGAATTTATTTGCTTTTGCCAAGAAGTTTAGTTGCGAACTTTGGCCTGCCTGCTTTCGGATATGGAAGATTTCTTTTGCCAATGCTTATGGGCGGAGTCCCGCTGGTTCTTGTAATAATTGGATTTCTTTTGGCGTGGGTTGAATGGGATGAGATGCAGCAGCA
>CAZROS010000066.1:0-3782 GCA_964601825.1 uncultured archaeon
AGGATATTTTTGAGTCTGATTATTTTGGAAAACTGAAAGAGGACAGGCTTGAGCTCTCGCTGATTGAGGCGTGCTACTTGCTTTTCAAGCAAAGGATTTCTGTTGTGAACCACGAGGAGGAAAAATTTTCATGGGAGGATTTCTATGAATACTGCAAAAAAATTGACAAGAGATTTTACTTCAGGTATTATGTTTACAAAGATTTGCGGGACCGCGGTTGCCCAGTAAGGACTGGCTTCAAATTCGGCTGCGACTTCCGAGTTTACAATAAAGGAGTAAAGCCTTTGAAACGCGGGCCAAAGCAGGCGCACGAGCACACACGCTGGATTGTTTTTTCTGTGCCAGATGGATTTACTTTTTCTTTTCCCGAGCTTTCGCGCGCTGTCAGATTGGCTCACAATATCCGCGCGAACATGCTTTGGGCTGTTGTGAGAAAGGATAATTCGGTTTTTTATTCGAGTGTAACTTTTTTCAAGCCGTAGGAATATTTCGCGTATTTCTTTTTCGCGGTTTTAAAATTCCTTTTTCTTTAAGGACTTCTTCTAGTGCTCTTTGATAAAGAGGGTTGAAATCTTCTCTGAATCTTTCATAAAATCTTAATGCAGAGCCGTCAGTGTGCTCAACTAATGTAGCTTCCACTGCATGATATCTCCTTGGCTTCAGTGTAGAATAAATTTTGGTTCTGCTTTTATTAGAGAGATACCAAAGTAACTCGCTGCCATCAGCTATAGCACATTTAAATAAAATACCTTCTGCTCGCGGACCTTTGGTTGATAATTTCTTCACATTTTCTATGAGTGGTGCAGGAGGCCACGTGGATTCATCTTCATTAAATATGCCTGCGTTTTCAAGTCCCCTATAGTGGCATGTGCGGTTTGGCCCACACCAACCTTGATGAGATTCCACTTTTTCTTCTGGAAGAGCTATTCTAAAATTATATGTTGTTGGCATATTATCATTCTCCTTTTGCGAGCAAAACTTTCTGAACCACTGATTCGTATTCAACATCGCTTGAAGGCCAGACTGACCACAACTGATTTCTTCTGACAAACCTGAGGTTCTTTGAAATGCGTCTCCTATTAGAAGTTTTAGAAATCGCAACTACTTTTTGTCCGCTTGGAAATTCGTAAACCACTTCTCCATCATTTGAAGCTTTAATTTTTCCATCCATTTTATCGAAAGCTGGCCCTGTAAGTTTGTGGCTGTCTGGAAATTCTAAAAATAAAGTTACGCGATCTCGCTCGCGAGCAGCAGATGCCGCACTTACACCAAAAGCAAAACATTTATTAGGCGAATTATATCTCTGTAGAAACTGGTTTTGCAACGCCGCGAGTAGCGGCGCATTTGGTGTGTTAGCATAGCCAACTTGGAGAAGATAATTATTGTATAATGGATGTGGTACTTCTGTTGACTGTAGGGGGTGTGGATAATACACTTTGAAGTGCGAATGTTCAAAAGAGTAGAAAGCCGCCCACTCATGTGAATTAAAAGTGCCTCCACGAGAGTCTCCTCCTAAATCTAAGGATTGAAATTCAGGTCTACCAGTCGCTATTCTGATTCTATGTTGAGGATTGGAGTGTGTCCGTTTTGTGTAAGGAGGATCGTATGAAAATGATTTTGCCCCGTACCAGACTTCGTGGCCTTTTAAATCTTCCCTGAAAAGGCTTCTGTTAAATGAAACATTGATTCTTTTGCCTACTGTTTCTTCTGTCATTCATTATCACTACCATAACATTGTCATAGTAGATAATAAAACTTCCTTCTGTAATCTTTACAAAAGTATGTATTTTATAAGCTTAGAGCAGCATTATTGTAAATATGGACAAGCTTGATTTTAGAATACTTGCAGAGCTCATCAGAGACTCGCGCCAGCCTTTGGGCAGAATGGCAAAGAAGCTCAGGACTTCAAGGGAAGTTTTGGATTATAGAATAAAGAAGCTTGTGGACGAGAAAGTAATTTCCGGATTTATTACAGAGATAGATATTGAAAAGCTTGGCTTTATCAGCGCAGCTGTTTTCGTGAATATGAAATTTACAAAGCAGGAGCAGTTCAGAAAATTTCTGCAGAGCTGCCCGTTCGTTTCATGGGTTGCAGAATTCGCAGGAGTTTGGAGTTTTATTTTTTCAATTTATGGAAAAACAAATCAGGAGATTGATGAAAGATTTGCGGAGGTTTACAAAAATTTCAAGGATTCAATAATAGACTATCGCGTTGCGCTGCACAGGAAAAACACTTTCTTTTATGAGAAATATTTTGGAGCGCAGCAGCTGATTGAGAAAAAGAAAAATATGATAGAACACAAGCTCGATGAAAAAGATAAAATAATTTTGGCAGAGCTTGCGAAAAATTCTTGGATAGATTCTGTGAGCTTGGGAAAGAAAACCGGTCTGACTGCGCCGGCTGCAGCTAAAAGAGTTAGGAATCTCAAGGATGCCGGATATATTCTCAGGTATTCAATTTTTGTGGATGAAACAAAATTGGGCTTGTACCACTATAGCATTTTCATACAGAATAAAAATTTGAATGCGCTCCAGAAACTTTTAGCGTATCTGAGCCAGCACCAAAAAGTTTCTTACATCGCAGAATATGTTGCTGATCCATATTTGGAATTCGGGCTTTTTGTTTCCAGCCCGTATGAGTTGAAAAAAATTCTTGAAGAGATAGAAGAAGTTTTTCCTGAAAACCGTGTGGCTGAAATTTCTTTGTACCAGAAAGAATTTGTTTCAGTCGGGCCGCCGGCTTGCGCGTTTGAGTAGATTTATAAATTGTGAAAGCATACTAATTAATGTGATTTAATGGTTCATGCGCATGTTCAAGCTATGCCTAATCCTGTGGCAGATAAAGAGATGATAAAAAATATGGCTGTTAGCATAGCTGAAGAGATGGCAACAATAATTTATTATAGAATGCTTCTTCTGAAATATCTGCCAGAAGTTAAGGCAGTAGAAGCTGGCAAAATAAAAGCTGTGAGGGGAAAAGAAGTTTTTAAGCTTTTTGAGAGCATTGCAAATTCTAATTGAATGTTCTTTTGAAAATGCTATTTATAAATTCCCTCGCTGAATTTTTCTTGGTTCTTATGCAAGTTCGCGAAGTCATGAGCAAGGAAATTTTTGGTTTGCAGTCCGGAGATTCTGTAACTAAATTTATTTCTCTTATGGAGGAGCACCATGTTCATGAGACGCCGGTGTTTGATGGAAAGAAATTCATGGGAATGGTGCGCTTTAACGCGCTTGCGACAAGAAATATTTCAGACCCGAGCAAGCAAAAAGTTTCAACTCTTATAGATTTCAAGCCGCCGGAAATTTCTCCTGAGCAGACAATAGAGCAGGCTGCTGAAGCTCTTAGCAAAACTGGCCTGCGCGCGCTCCCAGTAATGGAAAAAAAATCTGTTGTGGGAATTTTGTCAATCTGGGATATTTTGGATTTTGCTTCTGGAACAAAATCTTTCAGCAGCACTTCAGTTGAGCAGATTATGGTTGCGCCGCATGTGATTTTGAAAGATGATGATCTGGGAAAAGTCCGCGTGCTTATGAGGGAAAAAAATATTTCGCGCGTTCCTGTTGTGGACAACAATGGAAAGCTTGCTGGAATTGTTGCTGTGCATGATTTGCTAAAAGCTTTCAAGCAACCAAGAGAAAGAATGGGTTGGTATTCAATGGCCGCTGAGATGGATAAAATTTATTCTCTGCCTGTCAGCACTGTTATGAACACTTCTCCGCCAATAGTTTCAAGAAAAGATTCTCTGTCATCTGCAATAGAGAAAATGAAAAAATTCAGGCAC
>CAZROS010000067.1:0-3773 GCA_964601825.1 uncultured archaeon
GTGTCCGCGCGCACAATCGCGCCCTCGATTTCCGATTCAAACTCAACTTCCTCAACTTCTGCTTTTAATTCTGCCTTTGCAGCCTCGACTTCCTTTTCTGTTTTTACAGCGCGCACAGGCGAGCCTGCAACAGCGTTTTCAATTCCTGTTGCAGAAACTTTTATCCCGGCCGCAGCTGAAACAGAATCAACATTTTCAAAATCTTTTTCAACTCTAAGCTCGGACATTGGCTTTGGCTTGAGCAAAGCTTTTATTTTTCCAACAGCTGGCTCGCGCCCGCCAACAACCAAAAAATCCCCGCGGGAAATTTTTCCGTCAAATAAAATCACATCAATTGTTGTGCCAAGCCCTTTGAATTCTTTTACCTCTAGAATAATTCCCTTTCCTTGCTCGCCAGAAAGCTCCAATTCTTTTTTCAAAAAAGCTTGCGCCAAGCCTGAAAGCATCATTATCAATTCAGGAATTCCCTCGCCTGTTATTCCGGAAACCGGGACAATCGCAATTGTTTTTTTGAAATCTGAAACTCTGTCAAATCTTTCTGATTCAAATCCGCGCTCGGAAAGCTGGCCGAGAATTTTGTAAATCGCCTCGTCAGCTTTTTCGCGCACATGCTCGGGCTGCTTGTCCAAGCTTTTCAAAAAACTTTCCCCCTCGTTTGCGCGCCAGCCATCAACGCGGTCGATTTTTGTTGCGGCAACAATGAACGGAGTTTTGAATTGCTTTAGAAAATTCAAGCTCTCATCTGTCTGTGGCTCAAATCCCTTTGTTATATCAACAACTAAAATCGCCAAGTCCGCGCACGAGCCCCCGCGCTTTCGCAAAGTTGTGAATGCCTCATGTCCCGGAGTATCAATAAAAAGCAAGCCCGGAATTTCCAAATTTATTTTTAATTTATCCAGAAGCTCTCCGGAAATTTTCCTGATAGATTCAATTGGAATTTCTGTCGCGCCTATTGCTTGAGTAATACCGCCGGCTTCTTTTGCTGCGACAGCGCTGCTTCTGATTCTATCTAGCAAAGTTGTATTGTGAGCAAAGAAGCCTTCGGCTATAAAGTTATGAGTTTGAGGAATTGTAAAATCATAAACAAATTCATAGCTGGGCACAATGATTTCTTTTTTAGAAACCTTAACAAAACAAACTTCTCCTTTAGATAGCAAATCAAAAATAGGAAGTTTCAATTCAGAAAAAGTCGCGAGCTGTTGCATAAATTTTGTTGAAAGATTTTTATAACTTTTATATTTGGAATAAAATGGTATAGCTTGGTCTGCATTCTTTATAGAAGTGTTAGAAAGTTCAGAACCTCTGATAGGAGTTATATCAAAAATCCTGCTTGTTGAAGATTTTTGAATTGCTGCTGCAATTCTGTTTCTTTTGTACGTAAGCCCAGAATTTATGAAAGAAAAAAATAGCTCAACGTAAGGTCTGTTTCCTACTCTAAGATTCCAGTATCCATTTTTTTGGAATATGCTTGAAACTATACCGAATCTCAATAAGGCAGCCGATGCCTGCTTAACAATTTTTATGCTTTTGCTGGTAATTTCTATTGTGTTATTAAATTTTGAAACATAACCATCTGTGTCGAACCAACCGCGGATAAATGATGCTAGGCAATCGTTATCAAGCATGGCAATTTCTGGTATAGAAATTTTGGCTGCTTTATCTGCTTTTGGGAAACCACAGATATCTGTCAGGAATCTGACAAAAGTCAGACCACCGTTTGTTATAACTTCTTTGCAGGTATGCCCATCCTTTATTCTGCATTTCAATCCAAAAATTTCATTTACAAATTTAATGTATGTCTCATGAATTTCTTTATCATTGTTGTAAAGTTTTCCTTCTTTAACATATCCATCCCCAGCAAGGCAGCCAAGGACGTAACCTAATTTTCTAAAATCATCATCCGAAGACGGAAGTTTCATTGGATTGCTTGTGTGTCCCGCCATCCGTTTTGTTGAAGAATTTTTTATCTGCTTTATCATTCTGTAAGCTTTTTCTGGCGGAATGCCGAGAAATTCACACAGCTTCCCAAAATCAGATGATCTGAACCTTCTGTTAGATACGCAGGTTCCTGGGTCAGTAGAAAATATTCCTTGCCTTCTCAACGCTTGCAAATTAATTGAAGAAAGCTTTTCAATCAGAGGTGCTCCATCCTCAACAAATATTACGAAATTTTCAGAATTAAATAGCTTGTCTATAATGATTTTCTTTATTGATTTGATATCGGAAGAAGTTTCAATAGATTTGGGCGCAAGTACAAAATCTTCAATAGAAATTTCACCCGCCTTTTTGAAAGATAGTTTTTCATCTTCCCAAATCAAAAATGGATGTTCTGACGTAGCTTCTAATTCATGCCCACTCTTCAATTTTATTTTTATTATTTTTTCTGGGGCTTTGAGCTTCCAAACATGAGTTGATTTAATTTTCCTTATCTGAAAATTATCGAATGAAAACATTTCCGGCCCTTCTGCCAGCTCAAAAACTTCTCCGTCATCTAAATTCTTCTGCGTGCCACCTTTGCTATAAATATCAAAAATTTCTTTGGCCGAAAGAATCCTGCCGTCTGCTAATGGTATCAGAGTTTCCGGTGAAACGCATTTCCCGTGGTCCACATGACCGAGAACGCAAACAATTGGCTGGCGCAACATGAAATCACCATAAGACTCCATGTTAGCAGAAGCTTATAAATGATTTCCTATTTAGTTCCATTTCTCATAATTTTTTGTGACATCTACGAATTCTTTAAGTGAATCTTGTAAGAATTTCTTATTTTTATTGAAATTTACAACTCCGAAAACTTCTGCTTTTGAAAATTTCGTTTTGAAAATTTTTGCCAAATAAATGTTGAAGCTTTTTGCAATTTCATCATAATGTCTTCGAGTAACCTGCGATTTGTGGCGGCGCACAGCAGAAATCTTTTTTTTGAACTCTTTGCTTATATCAACAAGCAGAACGCGTTCGCATGAATCGTGCTGCTTTTTATAAATATCCGGCCAAGCCCACAACAAGAATTTCAAAATTGGATTCCCGAAATTTCTCAAAGCTTCCATTGTAATATCATGCGCCATTCTGTGCTCTGGGTGGCCTTCTGAAACTGAAGGCAGAAGTATTAAATCCGGATTAAAATCTTTTACAGCCATGCGTATTTTTTCCACAAGAATTTTTCTTTGCTTTGAGGAAATTTTGGAGAACTTTCCATTCACAAATCCAAACTCCCAGAATTTTTTTATCCCTAAAAATTTTCTCTCAGCCGCAGCTTCAGCGGCGCGCAGCCTGATATTTTTCTTTGCCGAAAATTTATCAGTGCCACCGCGGCTGTCTGTGAAATAAACATAGGCAACCTGCCAGCCTTTTTTGAGAAGCTTTGTGATTGTTCCGCCCGCTCCTATAATAGCATCATCATTGTGCGCGTTGAAAACTAAAAGTTTCATGGGTAATTTTAATTTCCCTAGTTTATTAGCTTTTCTATTCTAAAATCTCCACAGCATCCACAATCCCGTCATTGTCTTTATCCAAACCATCAACAACTTTTGCAAATGCAGAGTGGTCGCGCTTGTTTCCCGCGCAGACCTCATCAAACTTTTGCAGAAGCGCAAGCAGGGCAGCGCGCGTTCCGGAATTTCCCTTTCCTGCAATCACCAAAATTTCTTTGTCTTTCGCAAAAGGATTTTTCGCTTTAACAATCATCCCTTCCTCTTCTGTGTAGTGCTTGTCTGTGAATTCGGAGTAAATGCTCGCGAAGAAATTTTCCTGATGTTTCATTTCAATAAATTTTA
>CAZROS010000068.1:0-3770 GCA_964601825.1 uncultured archaeon
AAACTCTGCGCGCTACACATGTGGGCGACCACCAGCTTGCTGAGGCGCTCGCTGTGCGGCCCACAAGCGAGACAATAATTTATCCGATGTACAGTTTGTGGATTCGCTCGTGGAGGGATTTGCCTCTGAAACTTTACCAGACAGTTCCGATTTTCCGCTGGGAAACTAAAATGACAAAGGCTCTCCTTAGAGTAAGAGAAATTGTAAAATTCAAAGAAGCACACACAGCGCACGCAACTGCTGAAGACGCAGAGAAACAAATCCGCGAGGCAATAGAAATTTACAAAAAGTTTTTTGATTTTTTGCGCGTGCCATTTGTAATTTTGAAAACTCCAGAGTGGGACACTTTCGCTGGCGCGCTTTACAATTATGATTTTTTCACAATCATGCCGGATGGAAAAGCTTTGGAGCTGGGCTCTGTGATAAATCTCGGGCAGAAATTCGCGCGGGCGTTTGAAATAAAATACAAAGACAAAAATGAGAAAGACCAATTTGTTTGGCAGACATGCTATGGAATTTCCGAGCGCTCGCTCGGGGCCGCGCTTGCTTTGCATGGAGACGACAAAGGGCTGGCTTTTGTTTCTGAAATTGCGCCTGCGCAGGTTGTGATTGTTCCGATTCTGAAAGGCGAGGCGAGCGATGAAAAAGTTTTGAAAGCCGCGCGCTCGCTGAAAGAAAAACTTTCAGAAAATTTCCGCGTTGAGATTGATGAGTCTGATAAAACTCCAGGGCAGAAATTTTATCATTGGGAGCTGAAGGGAGTTCCTGTTAGGATAGAAATTGGGCAGCGAGATTTGGAAAATAAAACTTTTGTTGTTGCCCGCAGGGACACTGGAAAAAAAGAAAATATTAAAGAGAAAGAGCTGGAGAAAATAATTTCCAAATTGCTTGGAGAGATTGACAACAATTTGCACGAGCAGTCAAAGAAATTTTTCGCTTCAATGATTTCCTCTGCAAAAGATTTGAATGAAGCAGGGAAAATTTTAAATTCCAGCGGCGGGATTGTAAAACTTTTGTGGTGCGGGAAAGCTGAATGTGGCAAGCAAATGGAAGAAAAATTAGTTGGAGGCGCGCTTGGATATGATGAAAAAGAAAAAGCTTCTGGCAAATGCGCGAGCTGCGGGGGCGCTGCCAAAAACTTTTTGCACTTCGGGAGAAGCTACTAGTGTCATAAAAATATGACATATGTCATATTTAAATGATGAATGTTATTATATTCCATGATATTCAGAGAGTTCGCAGAGAATCTTATAGGGTCATGGGCCAAGCTAAAACTTGTGAAATACTTGCTTGTGGAAGAGGCCACAACAAGCGAGAGGGAAATAGCTTCGATTACAGGGGTTTCTCCGGACTCTGTAAATAAAGTTCTAAAATCACTCCACGAACTCAATTTGATAAGCCCCTCCAGAGTTGGAAATTCTACAGTATGGAAGCTGAATAAAAGAAGTTATGCCTACAGCTTTTTGCAAAACTTTTTTGTGAAAATAAAATCTTCGCCTCTGAACGAGCTGAAAAAAGATATAGCATTATTTATTGGCCGTATTGGGAGCGTGAAAAAAACTATTATTTTCGGCTCTATTGCCGAGGGGAAAGAAAGGCCAACGAGCGACATAGACTTATTTATTCTCATGAATAGAGATAAAGAAAAGAGAAAAGTTGGCGCCTTTTTAGAAAAGTTCAGCGATTTTTGCCTGCAAAAATATGGAAACAAACTTTCCCCTATTGTAATGACAGAAAAAGAATATTCAAAGTTCAAAAATAAAAAACTTTTGGAAAACATAAATAAAGGAATTGTGGTGATAGAAAGATGACAACCCGCAGCCTCGAAAGGCATTACGCGAAAGATTATTTGAAGCGCGCGGAAGAATGCAAAAATTTCATGAAGCGCTCGCTCGAGGCGGAAGAATGGAATGGCTGCGTTATAAGCGCGATACATTGCGCGATTTCCTCTGCGGACGCGCTTTGCATATGGAAAAAAGGCCTGAGGAACGCAAGCGAAAATCACACAGATGCGCTCGCATTGCTGAACAGCATTGATCCAAACAGCAATGAAATAAAGAACGCAGTGAAGCACTTGTCCGCGCTTCTGCAAATAAAATCCGACGCAGAGTATGGGAACAGGCTGCTGAGCCGCGGAGATGCCGAAAGCGCCGTTAAGCACGGCGAGAGGATTTTTGATTTTGCGAAAAGCGAGGTCATGAAAAGTTTTTGATGGGAGGGCGCGAAAATGTTTTTGTGGTTTGGAAGAAGCTACTAAATTTATCCAACCTTGCACATCATGTTAGAATTCGGCATAGAAATTTTTAAAGGTTCTATTATTATTGGGTTCTTTTCAATGACTCTATTTCTGGATAAAACTTGAAACATCAGCCTTATTTCAAGCCTATTTTCTGCGACAGTTGCCTGAAATGCCCATCTTTTTATTGCGCACAAAAATTCTTTCGGCACGCCTAGAAATTTGGAAGCTTCAAAAATCTGCATTCCGACTACAAAATTTTCATCATCAATATCTATTGCGAACCTGTCTAGTTCGACAGACTTTTCATACTCTCTATTTTTGACTTTGAAAAAAAGTATATCGTTTTCAAAGTCGTAATCTGCCTCTCCTTTTGCATTCAATAATTTTTTCTCTGTCATAAAAATCTTATAGCCTTTAACCATAAAATAAATTTCACGCCAGATTTAAAAACATAAAAATTTGCCGTTTGGTGTGAAAATGTTTTTGTGGTTTTGGGAGAAGATATTAAGGATTTTTTCTTTCAATACACAAGCTTAAATATCTTTACTTCTTATAGAAAGCATGGCGCGGAAGTTTAGTAAAAGAGATTTGAAGCACGTGCTAGACGCTGTGACAAAGCGTGAGAAATGTTGTTATGCTTGGGCGAAAACGGGTGGAAAGGTGCGTGAGATGACTTATTCGGAACAGGGGAGACATTTGGCGCGCGCAGAATATTATTTGAAGTGCGCGATTGAGGGCTGGAGAGAGCGCGCAGAAAATTTGGAGGGCGCGAGAAATTATTTGGATGGCGCGGGTTATTCTCAAAAAGAAATTGATAACCTTTTTAGGACGGGAAAATTTTTAACACCAAACTATCCATTCCTTCCTTATGGTGAGACGCGCAGCCGAGGCAAACGGAGAGAATTTTTATAGCCGCATCAAAATCTTTATAAATCCCCACAGCAATTGTAATTTAGAAAATTCTTCGTGATAATATGCAAACAGAAATGCAAACTCTGAAAACAGGAACAACTACTATGGGAATTTCCGCGAGAGATGCGGTTGTGCTTGCTGCAGAAAAAAAAGCGACAATGGGCTACTTGATTGAGAGCAAGCTCGCGAGAAAAGTCCACCCGCTTGATGAGCATTTGGGCTTGACAATCGCAGGCTCGGTCGGGGATGCGCAGGCAATGGTGCGATTATTGAGAGCGCAGTTCAAGCTTTACAAATTGGACCGCGGGGCAATCACAGTCAAAGCTGCCGCGACTCTGATGATGAATATTTTGCAGGGCTCAAAGTGGATGCCGTTCTTCAACCAATTTATTTTGGGCGGGTATGATTCAATCGGGCCGCAGGTTTACTCAATTGATTTGGCGGGCGGAAGCTCGAATGAAGATAAATTTTTCTCAACAGGCTCAGGCTCTCCTTATGCATACGGAGTTTTGGAAGCAGGCTTCAAAGAAAATATGCCAGTTGATGAAGCGATCGCTCTCGCATTGCGCGCGCTGAAATCCGCAATTGAAAGGGATATTGGCTCGGGCGGAAGAGGATT
>CAZROS010000069.1:0-3731 GCA_964601825.1 uncultured archaeon
GCTCATGCATGTTTTTTTTCTTTGCAACAAGCCTGCCCCATCCGCAGTAAGTGCACCCGCCCCACGCGCATTTGCCTGAGTTTATTATTATTACTTTTTCACGGAGGTTGAGGTCCATAATTTAGAATGAGAAAGTAAAGTTTAAATAATAGAAAACTTTTTCAAAGCCTGATCGCAGAGAGAGCCGAAAGCTTTAAATGTTTCGACTTCTGAAAATCTTTAATGCCAACAGATAGCTTTAGACTACTGCCAGACTTAGCTAACCCAACTCAAAAAGTATGCTATGGTTCAAGGGATGTTGAAGATCCGAACGTGGTTGGAGTTTACGAACTTGTAATGAGAAGGGAAATGGGAGTTGAATCTGGTGGAAGGTGCGTCACTATCTACGGTGGGCGTTCGAGAGATTATGTTCTTGATGGATGGGAGAAAGAACTAGAATTAGAAAGGGTTCATCTCAGCGGCGGCTGGTCAAATCCAATGACAGCAGAATCAAATCTTATGAGAAGGTTGTCTGGTAAAGCAGAGTTAAGAACAAGAACCTTCGGAAATGTTGTTGAAGGATTAGGAGATAAAATTTACAGACCGCCGATATTTTTCAACTACCCGCTTGCGTGGCAGGAAATGTGGGGGAAAAAATTAAGAGAAATGTCAGATAGATATCTGTCGGATTCTATCAACTCAGTTGTTACTCAAACATCAGACCCTAATTTTGAAATGGTAGCAAGAAAAGTTTTAAGGCCTTTATCCGAAATCCCTATTGGAGATTTGCTGAAACTTGGCGCGCCAACATTCTGGGACACAAAAGCTCATGACAGAATTATTGCAAAATCATCAAGCGGACCTTTCACGCAGGCATTCGCATATGGTTTTTTTGTTTCAGAAGATGGAGTGGAATTTGAAGGCCGTAAAGCTAAGTTGATAATAAGCAATGTGACGGGTGCGCGCGGGATTGACACTACAGGGATAAACCTTTGGTTGTTGCATGCTGTGCACGGAAGAGAAGAAACAGAAGATGCTTATGTTGCGAGCGCAGAAGCAATAGAAGCTGACATGAAAAGCAAAGGAAAGGAAGCTCCGTGGAAATCGCAGGATGTAAGAAAGCTTGCAAAAGGCTTTGCTCGCACATGTGAGCCTGTTACAGAATTGGCTAATAGAATTTTAAACGAAAATCCAGACGCAGACGGATTCCAATTAGCAATGCAGGTTTATGACCATTCTGGATTGCCCATAGGAGTTTCTAAATTCCCCCCAACAGAGCCGCAGGCATTTGTAAAAGAAGTAACAGAAGATGATGGTGGAATAAAGCATATTGAATGGAAAGAAGTTGATATTTTGGGTTTGGAAGCTTGATTGAGAATTTAAATCCCATTTTCTAATTTCAACTCATGTTCGGAAACACAGCATCATGTATCAATATAAACATGAAAAATAATTTTCATACGTGATGTTGTGTTTGAACTCCTTGACCGCGATGCAGCCGCCCGATTGTGCAAATTGAAAATATCAGAATGGGAAATAAAAACTCCGAATATTGCGATTGTTGTAAATCCAAACCGCCAAGCTATTGCTCCATCAGAAATGAAAAAAGAATTCGGCGTGGAAATAATAATCACGAATTCCTACATAATTCTGAAGAACGAAGAAAACACAAAGAAAGTAATTTCACAAGGCCTGCATAGGTTTCTTGGTTTTGAAAGTCCAATATATACCGACAGTGGAACTTTTCAGCAATTCACACATAATGTCGAAATTGAAAACGCAGAGGAGATTGTAGAGTTCCAGAAAAAATTCGGCTCGGATATCATAACTCCTGTGGATATTTTCACTTTGCCGAAAGATGATTACAAAATTGCAAACAAAAAATTAAAGCAGACTATCAGCAGAATTGCGGCAGCAAAAAATATTTTAGCACACAATGCCGGGGAAGTTCTTCATTTATTGAACGGCCCAATCCAAGGAGGCTTGCATTTGAAATTGCGCGCGCAAGCAGCAAAAGCTGTTGCAAAATTACAGCCAGATGTTTTTTCTATCGGTGGAATTGTTCCGCTCATGGAGCAGTATAGATTCAGAGAGCTCGCTGACATAATCATAACTTGCAAGCAAAATCTTCCAGCAAACAAACCTGTTCATGCATTCGGCGCAGGCCATCCAATAACTTTTGCTTTTCTCGCTGCAATTGGCTGCGATTTATTTGATTCAGCAATGTATTCGCTTGCAGCCCAGCGCGGGGCTTACTTGACTTTGAGCGGCACGCAAAATCTTTCCGAGCTGACAGAATTTCCATGCTCGTGCAAAGCCTGCGTTTCTTCAAGCGTTCCAGAAGTTAAAAAATTTGAAAAAGAAAAACAGGAAGAATTTTTAACCCGGCACAATTTGTACACAACAATGGCTGAAATGCGGACTGTTAGAGAGGCAATCCGCGGGCAGTGGCTGTGGGAATTAGTTGAGCAGCGCGCTCGCGCGCATCCGAATTTATTGCGCGCGCTAACGCATGTTTGGGAAAATTATCCAAAATATTTTTCCAGCCGCGAGCCAATTTCAAAAAAATCCGCTTTGCTCTGGCTAGGAGAAGAAAGCAATTTGCGGCCAGAAGTTTTGCGCGCAAAAGAATTTTTGAAAAATGTAAAATCAAAAAAGTTTTTCCGCAAAGAGCCATTTGGAAAAATTCCTGTCGGGCTCAAGTGGGCTTACCCATTTTCGCAAAGCATTGTTCCGAACCAGAGATTTCAAAAAGTAAAAGCCAAGCCAGAGGAAGTTTTCCGGCAAACAGTTCAATATCAGTTTGGAAAATCCGCTGATAGAAAATTCAAGAAAGTTTCTACGGAAATTTCCAAAACAACAGGCAGGCCTATGCGCGCATGGGATAATAAAAAAGTTTTGCTTGGAACTTTCCGCCCGCACGACGGATTTTTTATTCCTACAAAATTTACTGCCGAGATGTTGCCGATGAAAAAAGTTTTTGTCAAGGACAAGGAAGTTGCCGAGCATGCAAAAGCTGGCAGGAGTGTTTTCGCGAAATTTGTTTCGCGAGCGGACAAAAATATTTTTCCTGGAGAAGAAGTCGCAGTTTATTTCGGAAAAAAGTTTCTGAATATTGGAACTGCGATTTTGAATTCAGAAGAGATGAAAGATTTCAAAAGAGGGGTTGCTGTGGCGATGAGATGAATTTTTAAATTCGAAATGTTTTAATTATTCTATGAATTTCGGAAAAAATAATGGCGGGTCGCAAGATGATATTGCGGCGCGTTTGTCTCAAGGTGTTAGGAAAGCCTATGGAGAAGGCGCCTGTCCAAATTGCTACAAGCCTTTGAAGCAGGCCCCGCATGAGCAATTTACATACACATCTCAATTTTCTCACACAGTCGTCGGAAAACCAAATGGCATTGCACCGCAAGAAAGTTCGGTTAGCTTATGGCGCATGGAACGAGAGTGCGCGCCATGTGGTTACAGAGACAGGTGGGCGAGCGACGGAAAAACATGGTATCCGATAAATTCATCCGATGAAGCAGGGCTTTTTTCTCCGAGTCATGTTGAACATATTTCTACTTTGAAACAGTATTGGGATTTTGTTAAAGCCCGCACTCCGGAAGATGTTGTGAGAGGGATAGTTGCAGATTTCTTTAATGGTCGCAAATAGGCGAATTCCCCTTTCCACAAGCTTTTTAACCTTCAGCCACAATTCATATGTCGGGTGTCAAATATGCGCGGCTTGTCTTTGAAAACCTATAAGA
>CAZROS010000070.1:0-3701 GCA_964601825.1 uncultured archaeon
AATTTTTGTCTTCTGCAAATCCAATATATTCTCCATGCGTGTCAATCACAACTGTAGCCACTTGCCCATCCTCTGGTTTTCTGTCCAAAAGTTCTTCAATCAGGCAAGAAGTGAGATAAGATTTTCCGGCTCCAGACTGCGCGAGAATCGCAAAATGTTTTTGCAGGAGCCGCGTCATGTTTAATTTTACAAGCATATTGTGGTGCTCAACTGTTCCCAAGTGCAAGCCCTTTTCCAAATCCAAGCCGAAAAAAATTGAGAGAATGGAATTTTCCGCATTGAAAACTTTCGCGCCCGGGCTTGCCGGAAAAGCCGAGCGCATTAATTTTTCAGAGCTGTAAACTCCCAAAGGAACTGCTTCTGCAACCAAATATTCCCAGCGCTCTGATGGAAATAATTCTGTCAGCGGTTTTCCAGAGCGCTCAAATTCCTGCACAGATTCCGCGCGCTCAAAATATCTGTTTGTTTTTATTATTTCAGAAATGCGTGCAATTAATTTTCCCTCTTGGGTTTCAAGCATTACGAACTGGCCTTTTCTCGCAGAGCCTGTAACTATAAACGCGAGCTTTGTCGTGCTCGGGCTGTCTGGGGTTGAGATTATTGTTCCGATGGGCGTTGGTTCCATTTTAATCTGTAGAAATAAATGGAGTGAGGGCTTAAATTCTTTAATCTTGCTGAACTGGATAGAAGTAGCTAACACTTTCGCTTGTTTCAGAAGGAACACTTGTAACAAGTCCTTTCTTTTTTGCCAATTTGAGAATCTTGGATATTCCAGGTTGTCTAAGATTCGTTTTCTTTGCAAGCTCTCTCGCTGTTATTCCGTGGTTCAGTTCTATTAGAGCAATTAGTTCTTTCAACCTTACTTCTTTACTTTGTTTATTTACAAAAGGGGATGTTTCTGCAAATCTATCGGCAACAGCGAAATAATAATTTCTATCAAGATTTGTTTCAAGAGCAGAGACGTCTCCGGTTTCTAACGCTTCTGATACAGGAACAATCCAACCCTTGTAAAATTCTTTCGTTTTTTCATTTGGCTTCAAGCTAGAGCGTGCTTCGTGCTTTCGAAAGCTTGATAGCTTTGTAAAGCCGGCAGTGTGAAGACCAGATAAGATTGCCTTGGCTGTGTGTTCACTATAGCCCCCAGCTTTAGCAAATTCTATGTAAGTAAATTGAATTCTATTCTCATGCGTGCAGCCCAGATTTTCAAATGCTCTCCTCACCTTATCTATTCCATAAGTATGAACTTTTGGTAGTTTACTTAAAGATTTTTCTAAAACATACGGAAATCCACTATTACCTTCATGTGTGCTTACAGATTCGAAATCTATCAATCCTACATCTTTCAGAACTTTGGCGTGGACTCCTAAATGAGATTTTGATAAACCCAAACTCTCTGCAAAGTCTTCTATCCTTTGCTCCCTTTTTTCTGATAGAATTCTCAAAATATCAATTCTTGTTTTTGGCGCACCACCTTGCGCGCTAGCAAAAACCTCATAAAAATCCAAATCTTTATCAACAAAATATTTTATTGTATAATCAACAACAGGCCTGAAGTGTTCGCCTTCATCTGTCAGAGCAAAAGCTTTTGCCTCTCTTTCTCCCCTCTTCACATTTGCTTTGGCAACTGCTCCGATAGGCCCCATTGTTTCTTCTGCGTAGCTCAAAAATGTGGAGTCGGTAACAACATAACCATCTCCAACAGCCTGCCTAACATAATATTCAATTTGCTTTGGAGTCCTCCAGCTCCTCGAAAGTCCAGCGCTCCACATTAGCGCTTTCATTCCATTATTCAAAGAAGAAGTTATTGCATTCATTCTTCCATCTAAATCTTCTGCTTCTGGAAATTTTCCATATCTAGGATCATCAACAGGCTTGACTTCGTCCCACTGCAAGTCTCCTTTAATCTGCGGTCTATATGGCATAACTACCTGTAGATAAATAATACTCATACTATTTAAAGCTTGCGGAAAAATTAGTTTCATGCCACCCTTCAAATTCCTCACAGACCGCGCACTTTTCATCCCAAGCGCCCGCGCACTCGTTATCGCAGATTTGCATTTGGGAATTGAGCATGGATTGAGAAAATCTGGAATAACAATTCCCAGCCAAACAGAAAATTTGGCTGACAGATTGGAAAAATTAATCAAGCAAACGCGGGCGAAAAAATTAATTATTCTTGGGGACATCAAGGATGAGTTCCGCGGGCTGAGCTGGCAGGAAATGAGAGAAGCCCCAAACTTTTTTTCTGAGCTGGCAAAAAAAGTTGAGCTGCATTTGGTAAAGGGAAACCACGATGGACTGATTGAAAATATTTTGCCGAAAAGCGAGCGGATAAAAATTTATGAGCCTGCTGGCTTTCGCTTGGGAAATTTCGCTTTCACTCACGGCCACGCGTGGATTTCAAAAGAAATGCTGAAAGCGAAAATTTTGCTGATGGGAAACCTGCATCCTGCTGTTGAATTTTATTCAGGCCGTTCAAGATTGGTCGAGCATGTCTGGCTGCGCGCCCCATTGAACAAAAAAGTTTTTGAAAAGAAATTTTCAGAAAAAACAAATCTTGAAACAGCAATAATTTTGCCTGCTTTCAATTTGCTTGCTGGCGGGGCTTCCATAAACAGAAAAGGCTTTGAGATTTACAAGCCTTTCAAAAAAGCTTTTGTGTGGAAAAACGCGGAGATATTTTTGCTGGACGGGATTTGTTTGGGGAATTTGAAAAATTTTAGAAAATAAAATGCAGAAGAAAAAATAATTTGGAAAATTAAAAATAATGGGCTAAAAAATTAAAGCCCTGAAATTTTTTTGTATTGTTGCTATTTCTAAACTACTGCAATCTTTCCAGTTTTTCCAACACCAAGCTGGACTTCGCCCTTGAATTCTTTTGTGAAGCCGTTTGTCAGCTCCACTTCAGCTCCCTCGGAAATTCCCTCAGATTGCTGTCCCCACAAAGCGATTGGTATTGAGCCCGAATCGTCCTGCAGAACTGCATTCACAAGAGTTGTCTGCGTGCCGAACTTGGTCTGAATATTTTTTGGCTCGCTCATGCTTGCAACTTTTGCTTTTAGGGAAACGTTGTTCATTCCGTTTTTGAGTTCAGAGATTTTCATATTCTCACCTATGCTTCCTCTTCTTCGCTTGCATCGTCAGACTCTTCTGCTTCAACTTCCCCTGCAGCTGCCTCAACTTCCTCTGCTGGAGATTCTGAACTTGTAGAGCCTGCGCCGGAAACTTCTCCGATTGCATGCCTTCCCTTGACATCAACTATTTTTACATGGACCTTGTCTCCTTTTTGAGTTCCTGGAACAAAGACAACGAAATTCTTTATTCTCGCAACTCCGTCTCCGCGCTGGGAAACTTCTGAGATTTCCACATCATACTCTTCTCCGACTTTCACCGGAGCCGGCTCAGTGCGGCCGCCGAAATCTCTTCGCCCGCCGCCAAAGCCCCCGCGTCCTCCGCCGAATCCGCCGCGTCCGCCTCCGAAACCTCCGCTGCGTCCGCCGCTTCTTCCGCCGAATCCGCCTCTTCTTTCACCAAACATATTTTACCACTCCTATTTTTTATTTTACAGTCGAAATATTTTTATTTCGACGCGCAGCAAAAACTAAATTTTTGCTGTGGTTTGAGAAATGCGCAGCTAAGGCTGAATTGCTTTTGCAATTGAAACCGTAAACTCGCATTCTCGCACCAAATTTTTATTTCCG
>CAZROS010000071.1:0-3651 GCA_964601825.1 uncultured archaeon
AAATTTCATTCATTGTTTCCGTGAAAAGCGGGCTGTCTCTGTAAACTGAAATCAGCTTGTCCATGTTAATTCTGTCAAAGCTCGCATCCTTGCTTATGACTCCGAATCTTTTTCCAACTTGAATAAAGCGATGCTTGAACAGCGAGCTGTTTGGTAATGCAAGTTTTAGAATTGTTTCAATTTCCTGAGGCCTGTGCTCAAGCAAAATCTTTTTTATTTCCTCCGGTTTTACAAGAGAGAAAACAATTCTGTATGGATCTGATTTCGCCGCAACCGCGCGCCCGCCTTCTGTGGAAATAATTGCAGAAATAAATCGCGCCAAAGTTTCATTTGCGAGCGAGCCATTGCATGAATGCAGAACTGCAAACTCTTTGTAGGTTTCCAGTGCAAGAGTTTTTTCATCCGGCACAAAAAAATCTTTCTGCTTTTCAATTAGGGAAAACATTTTTGCAGCAGCCTGCGTGCTGACTGAATATTTTTCCCTGATATGTGAAATGGCTTTGTCGGAATTTTTTTCAGCAACAATTTCCCTTCTCAATTTCCCTACTTCCAGAGCAACTGCCCTCGGCACAGGCATGAGCTCGCCTGTCCATGCGGGAATTGCGGACTCAATTTCAGCAGATGGCTCAACATAAACTTTTTCTTTTTCAATTTGAATCACTCGCCAAGGTCTGCCTTTGAAAATAAATGTTGAGCCCGGATCTGAATGCTCTGCAACAAATCCCTCATCCAAAGTTCCAATAGACATGTTCGCGGAAAAATCTATAACTCGGTAGGATTTGTTATCTGGAATTACAGAAAGATTTTCAAAATAGTATTGAAGCCCTTTTCGTCCGCGCTTCAGGCCTTCATCGCTCCAGAGCATTCTGAGCTGCTCCAGAAATTTCAGCATGGACAAAAATTCCGCTTCAGTCAAATTCCTATAGGGCCAAGCGCCCTTAATTATTTTCAAAGCTTTCTTTGCATCTATTTTGTATTCATCATTTGAAATTCCAATAATCTGATGCGCGAGCACATCCAAAGATTTTTCATGAAAGCGCAAAGGCTCAAGCTCGGCTGCTTTTGCTTTTCTTGCGATAACTGCAGACTCAAAAATATCATCTGCCTCGCCTGCAATTATAATTCCATTTGAAACCCTGCCGACTCCATGCCCAGCGCGGCCAACTCTTTGGACAATCTGCGAAACCTCGCGCGGGCTCTGGTATTGGATTACCAAATCAATTGAGCCGATGTCTATTCCCAATTGCAGCGAGGAAGTCGCAATAAGAGTTTTCAATTTTTCGCTTTTGAAACTTTTTTCTGCAGAAATTCTGGATTCTTTTGAGAGAGAAGAGTGGTGGACTTCATGCGCAAGATCTTTGTCAAAACTTCTCAATCTTGAAGACAAAACTTCTGCTGCCTCGCGCGTGTTTGTGAAAACCAGAATTGAGCGCGCTTTCTGCATGAGCTCGTGGATTTTCCTTAGCCTGCAGACAACAGCCTCGCCAATAAAAATTTTGTCTGCAACTTCCCTATCTTCTTTTGAAGGGACGGGGCTTTCAACTTTTATGTCAAGCTCTTTCAGCCCGACTGAATTCACAATTTGAAATTCTGAATAATTGAATAAAAATTTTGCTGCCTGCTCTGGCGAGCCAACTGTTGCAGAGAGCGCAATTATCTGAGGATTTCCGCAAAGAATTTTCAATCGCTCTAAAGCTAAAGTCAATTGCACGCCGCGTTTGCTGTCCACTAATTCATGCGCCTCGTCAATCACAATCCAGTTTACATTTTTCAAAAACTCGCGGAACTTTTTCCCTGTAATCATTGCCTGCATCTGCTCTGGAGTTGTGATAAATAAATCATCTGGATGCTCACTTTGCAGTTTGCGCTCGCGTTGTGTTGTGTCTCCGTGTCGCACAGAAACTCCAAAGCCCAATTTTTGCGCCCACCAGCTTATTCTGTCTAGCATATCTCGATTCAAAGCTTTCAGCGGAGTGATGTAAAGAATTGAAATTGGCTGTGGTTTTTTCTTTAGCCAGAAATTAAAAATTGGAATCAAAACAGATTCGGTTTTTCCGGTTCCAGTCGGAGCCATTAACAAAATATTTTTTCCAGAAAGAATCGGAGGAATTCCTTTTTCCTGCGTGGCTGTTGGCTCGCCAAATCTTGCCTTGACTATTTCAGCGAGCTGGGGCTCAAGCAAATCAAAAACAGATTTTTCTTTCATAGAAAATTATTATGCTGCGCGAAGAATTTAAGCTTGCTGATTCTCGAACATCTATATTTTTTATACACCAAAAAATCCTGAGAAGAATTTCAAAACCACATTAACAAAGTTGGTTAAAAATTTTGATGCCCCAAGCAAAAATCTTCCAGTTGGACCTTCTACAGAAACAGGTTTTTCTATTGAAGAAACAGCGCCACTATTTAATATTTCAATATTTTTTTCGATTTCATGCGCAAACCCCCCATCAGAAATCCTGATTTTCATTGTATAGTTTCCTTTAGCTCCAGATGGAAATCCATTTCTAACCGCAAAAGTTTCTGTAACACCAGCGGAAATTTTCTTTGTTGAAACATTGCTCAACGAAATAATTTCTCCGCCCTTTTCAATAAAGCTGTAAACATCCACAAATTTTGAGGAATTCCCATTATTCTTTACAGCAACTAAAAAATTGATTGAATCTCCAAATGTTTCCCCGCCTAAATTTCTTACTTCTATATCCAAATCTTTTGGCGTATTCCCATAAACCTTTTCAACAACTTTTTTGATTCCGCCCACATCCCTGATTTTCTCCAAAGTTTTTTCAGAAACAGTTGAGCAACGCGCGTTGTTTGTTCCAGCGATTGAGAGATTGAAATTTTTATCTATAAGCGGATTGCCAGAAAAGTAAGCACGCGTTTTTGCAGAATAGGATTCATCAGAAAGTTTTGCCTCGCAATTATTTTTCAAAATCACAGGCAAAAGCAAATAGTAGCTGCTGTTCCTGCTTGTGTTAACAGAAGCCAGAACAGAAGAATTTTCCAAACTGCTTTTCAAAGTTTCGCCAGACAAGTCAGTAGACAGCCACGGGCTGTACAAGTAGGATAAAAATTTCAGTGGCAGTCCATAATTGTTTGCTGAATATTTCGCAAACACAAAAGCAAACTCTCCGAACTTTGCCTGCGGCGCGGAAATAATTTCGATTTCAGGCTCGCCCAAATCGCTCAGGCCCGAAACAGAAAACTGCGGATAGCTGCTTTTTGTTTTTTCATAGGCAAAAGAGGATTTGATTCTATAATCTCCGGAAATCGCATCTGCAGGAATGCTCCAGTTGTAAGTTTTCGCGAAAACAGAATTTGCTGGAACATTTATTGCTTCGCTCGCAATAGAATCATTATAGCCAAAAATGCTGAGCCTGCGCTTTGCCAAAACAGAAAGCGTTCCGATTTTGTCCGAGGAAAATCCATTTGTAATTTGAATTGTTATGGCTGCTGTCTGCGATGAATTGTAAGCAGTCTTATCCACTTTGGCTGAAATGGACAGGCTGTCTTTTTCTAAAATAGAAACCTGTTTTTCTGAAATGCTTTCATGATTTCCAGCGCAGCCAGCGTCCAGAAAGCTTGCGTGAATTGTAAAGTTTCCAGTCTTTTTTCCGTTCCAGCTTTTGTCTATAAGAAAATTGCTTTTGT
>CAZROS010000072.1:0-3485 GCA_964601825.1 uncultured archaeon
AAAGAAAATATTTGAAACTGCCCGAGGCAGTTGCTCCGTTTGCCGCAGGAGTTTTTCCATTAGTAAACAAGGACGGGCTGGATGGAATCGCAGCTGCAATTTCCACAAGCCTGAAAAAACAATTTTCAATTTTCTACGATGACTCAGGCTCCATTGGAAGGAGATATGCGCGCGCAGATGAAATTGGAATTCCATTCTGCATTACAGTTGACTCGCAGACTTTGAGCGACAAAACAGTTACTGTGAGGAGCAGGGATTCAACAAAGCAGGATCGCGTGCACATGGATTCGCTTGGAGTTTTTCTGAGTTCCAATAATTCAAGGCCGAAAAGCATTTAAGCAATTCTCTCATTAGAAATAGATTTTTGAAATATCAAAACATCTTTATAAATATCAAAATCAACTGATGATTATGAAATCTTTCCAAAAGAAATCAAGGCATTCAATTCTCTCTCTCTCTCTAATTGGAATTCTTTTAGTAGCAGGCTGTGCTGGTTTGGGGCCAGAAGCTCTTGCAAAAGCCCTGCCTGATGTGCAGAAATTTCTGAGCGATCATCCGAATGCTGATATAACTGTAGCCTTGCTTGGGCCGGATAATATGAAAGACATTGCGCCTCTTTTGAAAGACAGCTGTCCGCAGGTTTCCGCAGAAAATAGTTATTATAAAGTTTTAGTGAAAGATTCCGACACAAATTCTGTTATAACAATTTGGATTGACGCAAAAAGTTCGCAGACAATTTGTGCAACAAGAACAGGCGGTACTGCTTTTGTTCCGTCAAAAGTAAAAGCTGTTGAAGAAGTTTCAACAACTTCTACAGCCGCTGTAGGGCAAGCGCCGCTTCCGCCAGGCGGAGGATCTGCAAAAGTTCCTATGGCAGATATTTTGATAACTTATAGTAATTTAGATTTGAACAATGATGGCGTTAAGGAAAATGTTGTAAAAATGGAAGATGTGAATAAAAATAAAATTTTTAATGTTAGGCAAAACATATTTACGGATACAGTCTATCTTTTTCCAAAGGGCGCGCCAGCTAGGCCTGAGATTTACGCATATTATTATGATGGCAAAAATTATATTAGTGCCGGAGATAGTACTCTAGATATTCACGCATTTTGCATAGCAACAGAAAAGGAGCCTCTTGCCTGCAACATGTTTTTCAATGAAGCCCAAGGATTTGCTGGAAAGAATGTTGCTGACGGGACATTTATTTTGCAATTGATAGGAAGCGGTTATCATGATACTAGACTTGGTATAGAATTTATACCTTCTAAGCCTCTGTTCACCAGTGTCTTTGTGCGCGAAACAGTTTCCGCTGGCAAAGAAGATGTTAATCCAAAAATCGATACTTATTCGCTTAAGCCCGCAACTTACAAATGCGTTCAACTCGTGAATGGAGCAAAAATTATTGCAGATGAAAATGGCAAATATGTTCAGATAATAGATTATCCGCTAGACTCGTCTGCAATTGTAAGCAGCAATACTATTTCAACAGACTGCACTGCTGTAAAAATACTTTCTGTTCCAACAACTGCTCAGCAAGGAAATGAAACAACAGTTCCGACTGTAACAAGTGAGCCGTCAAATCAGACCACAGCTACAACCACTGCACCATCAACTCCCTCAGAGAAAAATGAGACAGCAACTCAAACTCCTCAGGTTGAATATAAAACTTATCTCTTCGAACTCGCTGGCGGAATTGATTTCACAGGAGATGGAATCCCAGATGATGCGGTCAGAGTTTACGATCCAAGTGGCAAGAGTACAATTGCTTTGGATACTGTTGGAGATGCAAAAGCAGCAGGCGTTGTAGGTTTTAAGACAAGCGAAATTTATTTGCTTCCAGAAAAAGTCAGCCTACCATACAGCGGTCCAAAAATCTGGCCAGCAAAAGTTTTCGTAAAAGGATCTACAGGAACTGCTGATGCAAGTAAGATTCTACTGGCTTCATTACAATTTGGAAAAGGCTTCACGCTGACACAAACTTCAAATTATAATCCTACTATTGGGCATTTTGTTGCTTACACGGTCAGTGAAAACTATCAACAACAAGAAGGTGGCTATTCTGGTCTCGGAGCTGAGTTAACAATAGAATATATTCCAAGAACTGATAAGCGTGCGCCATCATTCTCTGACGGAAATGGCGACAACACTATCGTAAGTTATTATTATCAATATGAAAACATAAAAAAAGAGTGGATATGGGCAACAAAAGATATTTACAAAACAGGCGATGATGATAAATGTTTCAAAACACAGCGTGGAAGCGGTGTTAGCGCGCCAAAAAGTTTAAAGCAAATAAAAGTTTCAATTGCTGACTATGTTCCAGGTGAGAGCTATGGCGACCCGCATTTCTGCTAATCAACAAAAACCTTTGCTGGTTTTTGTGAGCTCGCAGAATTCTTCGAATTCTGCCGATCAACAAAAATTTCTTCAATCAATAAACTTTTTAATCTCCCACCAAGGCTGAGGTTTATTTCGTTTGCTTGTAAGTCATGTAGAGTATTCCAGAAATAATTAAAATTCCACCAAGAATTGTAGTGGCAGTTGGTATTTCTGAAAAGAAAATAAGCCCGTATACAATAGAGCTCAATGGCTCGAACAAGCTTAAAACACTGCCGGTGTTAGCAGCAACTTTTCTCAATCCAAAGTTAAGCAGAATGTATCCGAGAAAAACAGCAATCCCTGCTGCCAATACAGGCAGCCATAAATTTATTGTGTATGGAATAGCAGCAGGTTTATCGAAAAGAAATATCAGAGGAAAAAGACCAACTGAGCCAAAAAGCTGGGTCCAAAAAGTAATAGTCGGAGATGAATATTTTTTCCCAAGAAAACGTGTGATTACAAAATAGCCGCCAAAACAAATGCCGGTTAATAGGCCGAAAAAGTTTCCACCAATGTTATCTGTAAGATTTGTGGGATTGAATAAAAAAACTAAACCGATGAGGCCAACAATAATAGCGACTAAAGTATGCGCGCTGATTTTTTCTCGCAAGAAAAAATATCCCAATATTGCAGCAAATATTGGAGCAGTATAAAGCAGAAAGTAAGTATTTGTTATGCTGGTGAGAAGAACTGCGAGCGTAAATGCGGCTGCCATTGCAGAAAATCCAACAATACCGTTTAGAAAAAAGAATGGTATATCTTTCTTTTCAATTCTAAATGTTTCATTTTTAATTCTTCCAGTGGCGAAATTAAAAACAGTAATTAAAATAAATGCAAAGAAAATGCGGCCAAAGGTCTGCTCCATTGCCGGGATTGAACTGCTGGCTAAGCGGACAAAAATGCCAACACTTCCCAAAAGAATCGAGCCAATAGCTATTGCAAAAATGCCTTTTTGAAACTCAATATTTTTTCCTGCCATTCTATTTATTCGCGCCCTGTATTTTTAAATTACTATGCCAAATCTAATCCATGAAATCCCTCTTTATTCTCGGCGACAACTCTGCTTTATGCAAAGCTGAGCTGGAAAATTATTTTGCAGCCCG
>CAZROS010000073.1:0-3477 GCA_964601825.1 uncultured archaeon
CTGCATACGATATGAATAACCACGGCGGGGGAGATTAAATGGCAGGGCTTTTGCTTTTGGATTCAAGCGGGGTTGTTTCTCCTATAAAAACTTTAGCTGAGAGGCTAACAGAGAAATACAATCCGGAAGGAGCGCGCGAATATCAGCATATTGTTTCTGGCGCGTATCCAATGCCAGCAGAGGAAAGCCTTTATGATTTGGTCAGGTTTGTGGCAGGAACGCATGAAGGAATTTCGCGCCAAGATTTCAGAGCGTGCGCGCGAGAGATAGAACCTGTGCCGGGGGCAAGAGAGCTTGTAGATGGCGCTACAAGAAAAGGTTATGTCCCTGTAATTTTTAGCGCAGATTATGTTCATGCTGCAGGGGCTGTTGCAAAACCACTTGGAGTGAAAAAGTATTTTGGGAATGTTCCGGTTTTCAGGGGCGATGCGCATGCTGGAAAAGTGAGGGAGCCGATTATAATTGGAGGAATGAAAGCTGAAATTGCGAGAAGAGTTATAGAGGAAATGCGGCCGGACAGGATTGCTGCGATAACAGATGATTTGCCTGATGCAGCAATGCTTGAGCTGGCGGATTCGGAAAAAAGAATTGCGTGCGCGCCAAGAGACAGAAGGCTGGAAAGATTTGCCGCGCATACTGTTAATTTCCCGGAAGAAGCAGTGGCATATCTATAAGTATAAAAGCTTTGCTTGCGATGTCTTTTAGTTGATTTTATGAATGGAGATTTGCCGAAAACTTTGGAAATTTTTTGGGGGAGATATTAAATACAACAGAGAAATGAATGAAATCGCAGGAAGGTATAATAGGCTTCCAGAAGGAAGCGAGGAAAGGAGAAGATTATTTCAAGAGTGGAAGCAGCTTGATCTGGCTCAGTATGAAGAGCTTTTCGATTAGAAAAGTCTCAGTTGATACAAACAATTTAAGCTTTGCGCGCAAAATGATTTTATGAAAGAGCTTATTCTGGCAAAGCTTGGAGGAAGTCTGATAACAGACAAGAGCAGACCTTATACTGTAAGAATGGATGTGATGAAACGGCTTGCCCTAGAAATTCACGAGGCAAGGAAGGAAAAGGATTTTTCACTTATTCTCGGCCACGGAGGCGGGAGCTTTCCTCACCAGTCTGCGAGCAAATATCAGACGCATAAAGGAATAATAAACAGCGAGAGCTATCGCGGAATAGCTGTTGTCCAGAATGATGCTTCAAAGCTTAATAGGATTTTTGTTGAAGAGCTCATTGCCGCCGGAGAAAATGCAATTTCTATTCAGCCATCTGCTGCTGGAATTGCAGAAAGCGGGAAGATTGTAGATTTCCGGCTTGACTCAATAGAAAGGGCGCTGGAATTTGGGATGCTGCCGGTGCCGTACGGGGATGTCATGTTTGATTTGAAGCAGGGTTGTTGCATTATTTCAACAGAAGAAATTTTGAATTTTGTTGCCAATAAAATGAAGCCTCAAAGAATAATTGTGGCAGGAGAGGTTGATGGGGTTTTTACTGCTGACCCAACAAAAGACAAAAATGCAGAGTTCATACCGGAAGTAAATAAAAAAAATTTCGAGGAAATTAAAAAATATCTTGGGGGCTCAGCGGGCGTTGATGTAACTGGAGGAATGCTCCATAAGATAGAAGAAATGATGGAGCTTGCTGAGCTTGGATTTGAATCGCAAATAATTAATGCGACAAAACCGGGAATTTTGAAACGCGCATTGCTTGGTGAGAATGTGGGGACGAGGATTTGGTGAATCTCAATGAAAATTAAAATTTACGTGTCTGGCAGAACAGCCCATGTTGCAGAGCACACTAGCTTGAAAAAATTTCTGGAGCAGAATTTGAACTGCGAGGTTTTTCTGCCGCACGATTTTGTGCCGAACGGAATTCCTAAAGAGAAATTTCCAAGAGAAGTTTTTTTGAAGTGCGTGGAGTTCATGAATAAATCAGATTTGATTGTTGCTAATGTTGGAAATTATGGAAAGGATACAGCGTGGGAAATTGGATACTGCCATGCAAACGGAAAGCCTGTTATCGCACTTGCGAAAACTGATGAGCATCTTGCGGACTTTATGGTTAAGGGCGCTTTTGATCATGTGGTCAGAAGCGAATAAGAGCTTGCTAATCTGATAGCAGATTTATTCAAAGAAAAGCGAATAGATGTTAAGGGTGTGAGCTAGGGAATTGTTGAGGCGTTTGATGGAAAGAATGTGGGGACGAGGATTTTGATATGAGATTCACTTTTTTTAGTAAATTTGTAATCTTAAAATAAATAGCTCATAACAGAATTTTTTCCATGGATTTCTATTTTTTGTACATTTCACTAAAGACTTTTCAAATCAATGAAATCGTCGTCAATTGCAGAAGTTTGAACTAATCTATAAAAAGCTTGGCTTACAGGAATTTATATGCAAAAGGCAACAGCAATCGCGCCATCGAATATTGCGTTCACAAAATATTGGGGAAAACATGGAGATGAAAAGCTGAATTTTCCGAACAACAACACAATATCTATGAACCTAAGCGCGTGCAAAACAAAAACAACTGTTGAATTTTCAGAAAATTTGAAGGAAGATTTTTTGAAAATAAATGGAGAGGTTGCCTCAGAGAAAGAAACAAAAAGAGCTTCTGCGCATTTAGACCATATTAGAAAACTTGCTGGAATAAATTTGGCCGCAAAAGTTTATTCTGAAAATTCTTTTCCAAAAGGAGCTGGGATTGCGAGCTCCGCTTCTGCGCACGCGGCTCTTGCTGTCGCAGGAGCAAAAGCTGCCGGATTGAATTTGAGCGAGCAGGAACTTAGTTGCCTTGCGCGTTTGGGCTCTGGCTCTGCGAGCAGGTCTGTGCCAGATGGATTTGTGGAGTGGGTTGCAGGAGACTCGCATGAAAATTCTTTTGCTTATTCTATCGCGCTGCCCAATCATTGGAAAATTTTGGACTTGATTGCTATTGTAAGCGAGGGTGAGAAAAAAGTCGGGAGCACAGAGGGGCATCATTTGGCTCAGACAAGCCCGCTTTATCCATCAAGGCTTAGCCACATGAAAGAGCACAATGATAAAGTTAGGAAAGCTTTGCTGGAAAAAGATTTTGATGCGATGGGAAAAATTATTGAAAAAGATTCTCTATCGATGCACGCTGTTATGATTTCTTCCGAGCCCTCTATTCGCTACTGGAATTTTGCAAGCTTGAAGCTGATGAATGAAATTGAAAGCTGGCGCGCGCAAGGAATAAAAGCTTACCACACTTTTGACGCTGGGCCAAATCCGCACATAATAACTCTTCCTGAATTTCGCGAGGAAATTTTATCGCGCTTGAAAAAAATTCCTGAAGTGAAGTCTGTAATTGTAAACGAGCCGTGCGAGGGCGCGCGGCTGAGCGATGAACATTTGTTTTGATTTTTATGGAAACTCCAAAAGCAATTTGTGGAGGCGTGATTAAATGAAAATAACTTTCTTGGGAACCGGAGAAGCTTACAGCGAAAATCGCGCGAA
>CAZROS010000074.1:0-3477 GCA_964601825.1 uncultured archaeon
TTGCGGTGCATCTATAATTGGAATCTCTGTTGTGTTGTTTTTTTCATCTCTGCGTTTTGGAATGGTTTCATTATAAGCAGGCTCGCTGTGAGGACTAAATCCTTTCCAATCTTTCAAAGCCAAATATCCCACATAACCTCCCAATAAAGCAAGAGTGATAAATCCTCCAGCAACAGCATAAGAGCCATATCTTTTCCATCGGCTTGGCTTTTTTGGTTTTGATTGCTCTATGGGTTCTCTCCGTTTCTGTGCGAGTTCTTCGCCAGTATATTGAAGCTCTCTCGGAATTATAGGCTCATGCAGTGTTGTTCCATCAACTCTTATTTTCGCAACAGAAACTCCGCGCGCTTCAAGCGATTTTGTTGTCTGATCTCTTTGAAATTCCAAGTCCTCTAAAATTTCTTCAGAATTTGGAATTGATGGATTGCTTCTGAAAAGAGTTATTTCTGCCTCTAATCCGCGCAATTCATCTATAAGCCCCGCTCTTCCTGTTGAAAACATACCAAACACATATTCAAAGAGAAAGCTTTAAAAACCCAAGCAATTATTGATTTCTGAGAAATTTACCCGGATAAAATCCTGTGGAGGTTTTAGTATGGCAGACAAAAAGCACGACAAGAAAAAGAATGAAGAGGAAACAGAAGAGGAAGAGACTGAGGAAGAGGAAAGCTCAGAGGACTCTGAGGAAGAAGAGGAAGACTGGTAGCGCCTTTCGTTTTATAAATGTTGGCTTCGCATTAGAATTTGTGATTTTGTGAATTTTGATTCGGTTAAAAAATTTCTGCTAGATAAGTGGTGGATTTTTGCTTTGGTGTTTATTTTCTTTTTCGCCTACTGGATACGCTCTGTTGGAAATATTCCTGACAGAATTTTGAGCTTTGACCCGACTTTCTTTTTTCGCTTCACAAAATATTTTGCAGACTGGGGGCACTTCCCGGTTTGGGATGAGCTGAGCTATTATGTTGGCCGCGCAGACACACCAACAAACTCGCCGCTTATGGAAATTATCACAGCAACTGTCTACAATTTTTTCAAAGGCTCCATGAGCCTGTTTACAGTAGCTTCGTCAATGTCTGCGATTTATGGCGCGCTTATTGTTGTGCCGGCATTTCTGCTCGGAAAAGAGCTTTCAAATAAATATGGCGGGCTCTTTGCAGCAGCTCTCATAGGAACTGCTCCGGCGATTTTAATACGCACTTTTGGCGCAAGCTATGATACGGATCAGGCTGCGGTTTTCTTCCTGCTCTTCACTTTGTATGCTGGCTTCCGCTGCCTTAGAAAAAAAACAATTGAATCTCTTGCAACAGCAATGTTTGCCTATTCAGCAGCAATGCTCTCGTGGGGAGACTCCATGTTTACATTTGTGATTTTATGCGGCTATGCGGTTGTCTTGTTTGTTGCCCAGAAATTTTTCGGAAAATTTTTCTCGCATGACGGAAGCTCTGCTGCAAACAATTTTAAGTGGAATGCAATTTTTCTCGCGGCAATCTTGGCTGTGGTGGAGTTTGTTGGAATTATAACAAAAAGTTACGGAGCTATAGGCTCGATTTTTTCTATAGCAAACTTTGCGCAAAAAGCTGAGGTGTGGATAGTAAATATTTCAATAGCAGAGCTCCAGCCTTTTGATGTTTTCAATATTCAAGGTTGGATGCAGGCCATGGGCAGATTCTCGGTAGGCGACGCAGTTATAGACATGGGGATTTTCCTGATTTTTCTTTCTTTTATGTTTATCGGACTTTTCTACTCCTACAAGAAAAAAATAAATGCAGCGCCGCTGATAACTGCAATTTTTATGATAGCTTTCTACGTTACAACGCGCGGCATAAGATTTACAGAATTCAGCTCTGGACTTTTTTTACTGATAATCGCGGCAGGCTTTGGTTACGCAGTTGAATTTCTTGAAAAAAGAAGTGTGCTGGCAAAAGCTTCTGTTTTTGGAATCGCTTTGATAATAACATTTTTTGCTTTTGGAATTTCCTCCCAGCTTGGCTATGCGCTCGGGCCTGATGTTGACAAGAGTTGGGATGATGCATGGAAGTGGATAAAAGAAAACACGCCAGAAGATTCTATAATTGGAACTTGGTGGGACCCGGGGCATATGATAGCAGGCTATTCTGAGCGCAGGAATTTTGCCGATGGAGCGCACTGCCCGCATACGTGCAAGTATACAATAAATGACAGAATTGTTGATTTGGGAAAAATTATGGCAACAACAGATGAAAATACTTCTCTCCAACTGATTAAAAAATATCAAGGCACAAGCTCAAAGGTTTATTGGATTGCTTCTGATGATTTGGTTCCAAAGTTCCAGTGGCTGCAATTTTTCGGCCTTGGCTGTGATGCAAGAGCTGACCCGCAGAAATGCTCACTCTACCAGCCGTTAGGACTTAAAAATGAAGGAAAGACCGATGATGGAAAACTTATTTTGCGAAACTATGGGAATATAATAATTTTTGAGACCAGCCCAAAGATAGCAGTCTATCATCAGGATGGAGTGGCATTCCTTTTTGGTGAAATTATAACACAGGAAGACAACCAGCTATCTTTCCTGCAGATGACGCAAAATATGTCTGCGCAAAGTTATGAAGTGCTGGGCCCCATACTTAAGCAGCTCAAACTCAGACCGTCAAACCAGACTCTTGGAATGACTTTGTGGGTGCCGAAAGATTTTGGCTATTCAGTTGTTATCCCACCAAACCTTAGGAATTCGGTTTTCACAAAAATGTACTTCCTTGAAGGCGATGAGCTCAAGCATTTCAACAGGGTATTCAGAAATGAAAAGGTTAAGATTTACGAGGTCGCTCCATGAGAGCTTCAGAATAAATATTCTCCACACCTCCAACAAATTTTTTCCATGATAATTTTTTCGCTACTGTGGAATTCTTTTTTCCTTCAGCTGCTGCAATTTTTGGATTTTCAAAATAGAATTTTATCCTGTCTGAAATCTGCTCAGGCTTTTTCGGCTCAATTAATTTTCCAGCCTGCCCCAAATCAATTGTAGAAACAATTGCGCAGCCTGCTGACATTGCTTCTGCTGTTGCGCGGCTGAAGCCTTCTGCGAGTGAGGGCAGGCAGAAAACGCGCGCGTGGCTGTATAAATTGTAAAGCGGTTTTCCAACAACCCTGCCCAAAAATTTTGCATTTGGCGGCGCGGATTTTTCTATATTTTCCATATGCGAGCCGCCACCAACGATTTTAAATTCAATTTCAGGAAGCCTGCGCGCAGCTGCCAGCAAATATTCCACCCCCTTTATTTTTGAAATTTGCTTTGTTATATTGTAGCTGCCCACGAACAAAACAAAATTTTCTTTTTTTGTAGGCTTTAGCCGAGGAATATTTTCTATTCCTGATGGGAGGAAAATTATTTTTGATTTTTTGTTTATTGAACGCACAAGCTTTTCTGTGGTTTTATTTTGAACTATAACAAAATCATAATCGCGCGAGAGGAAAAATTTCTCAGCTGCCTGAAAAATCCTT
>CAZROS010000075.1:0-3459 GCA_964601825.1 uncultured archaeon
TCGCAATAAAATTAACTCCAGCTTCATTCGCAACTGCTTTTGCAATCATTGTTTTTCCGCAGCCCGGCGGCCCGAAAAGCAAAATTCCCCTCGGAGGTTTTATTCCAATATTTTTAAAACTTTCGGGATTTTTCAGCGGCCACTCAACTGCTTCTTTCAATGCTCCTTTAACATCTTCAAGCCCGCCAACATCTGCCCATTTTACTTTTGGAATTTCAATCAAAACTTCGCGCATTGCAGAGGGCTGGACATTTCTCAAAGCAAATTCAAAATCTTCTTTTGTAATTCTAAGTTTTTCTAAAATTTCTTTTGGGATAAGTTCATCTTCTTTTAAATTTTGAATATCCGGCAAAACTCTGCGGAGCGCGTGCATTGCCGCTTCCTTGGCGAGAGCAGAAATATCTGCGCCAACAAATCCATAAGTAATTTCCGCAAGCTTGTCCACTTCAACATCTTTTTCCAGAGGCATGTGGCGCGTGTGAATCTGCAAAATTTCTTTTCTTCCTTTTTTGTCCGGAACTGCAATTTCAATTTCCCTGTCAAAACGCCCGCCTCTTCTCAAAGCAGGGTCCAAAGCATTCGGCCGATTTGTCGCAGCAATTACAATAACTTTTCCGCGCGATTTCAATCCATCCATTAAAGAAAGAAGCTGCGAAACCATTCTTCTCTCAACCTCTCCGGAAACTTCCTCGCGCTTCGGTGCGATTGCATCAATCTCATCAAAGAAAATAATTGTTGGTGCATTTTTCTGGGCCTCTGTAAAAATATCCCTAAGGTTCTGTTCTGAGCCGCCATACCAGCGGCTTACTATTTCCGGCCCAGCAACAGAAATAAAATTCGCACCCGCCTCGTTTGCAACAGCTTTCGCGAGCAAGGTCTTGCCTGTTCCCGGCGGCCCGTGCAGCAAAACTCCTTTCGGCGCGTCAACTCCAAGCCGCTCAAAAACTTCCGGATGTTTCAGAGGAAGCTCAATCATCTCGCGCACTTTTTGCACAGCATCTCCAATCCCTCCAATATCCTCATAAGTTACAGACGGAACTTTTGTTTCTTCAATTTCAACAGCCTCGGGCAAAAGCTCAACCTCAGTCATGTCAGTAATTTGCACAGGGCCATCGGGATTTGTTTTCACAACAACCAATCTTGCCTCGGTTCCCATTGGCAGAAAAACTTCTTCCATGCTCACGCCAAACATTTGCTCAAACGGGTCCACACCACCGCGGCCGCGCGGCCTGAAAACTGGATTTGCAATTATAATATCTCCCTTGAGCATCGGGCGCATGAAAATATTTTGCTTGAGAAGATTTGGGGAAACATGAAGAAGAATTCCTTTTTCCGCAGGCGCGAGAACCATTTTTTTTGCTTCCTTGGCTTCTGCTTTTTTTACAGAAACTGCCTCGCCAATTCCAGTGCCTGCATTTTTTCTCACAAGCCCGTCCATGCGAATTAAATTCAAGCCAACATCAGCAGGATAAGAGCGAATTGCAATCGCAACAGTTGTGCGCTTGCCTGCAATTTCCAAAACATCCCCCTCTTTCGCGCCGATTGCTTTCATTGAATTCGAATCTATTCGCGCAAGCCCGCGGCCGAAATCATCTCTCGCTGTAAGCTCGCCAACTTTTAATTTTGTTTCAGCTGGGGGCTTTTCTTGTTTCGGAAACATTTTTTATCACAATTTATTTTTTTGACGAGCTCGCGCGCAGAGCAAGCTCATGCGCACTCGCAGTCAATGTGTGAAAATATTCTGTCGCATGATGATTGTTTTTTTGTAAATATTTCTTAGCGCGCTCTGCATTTTCTTTTTTATTTTATCCTATGTATCTCTGGTTTTCGGGAGCAGTTGACTTCGGTTTGTTCTCTGATTTTTGCAATTTTCCTTTCTGGAAATTTTCCGCCTGAGACAAAGAATTTTCCAGAATATTTTTCAGAGCCTCGGCTGTTGAAATTGAAATCACAAAATCTCCGAGAATCCTGCTTGTGTTTGTATCAACAAAAGAAACTCGCACGTGCGAGCTCTTTTTGAATTTCTGGTTTGCGTCTGTTCCTTGGTTTGCTGTCTGAACCATAACAACATCCGCGAAAATCGGGACTGTTGTTGTTTGCAGCTGTCGTTTTTCTTCCATTTAATCATCCTCCGGATTTTTTTCAAGCATTTGCATTTCTCTCCTCTTTAGGAAAACTGGAAAACTTTTGAACATAACTTTATCCTCCCACTCGTTCATAAAATTTTCCATTCGCCGGAAATGCTCGCGCGCAATAATGAAAACCGACGGGTCAACTGGAATGTGCGGAATTTCATCCAGAATCCCCGGCCTTCTATATTCGTATCTGCGCTGCCCCTTTATAATAATTTGCTTTCTGCCGTGCAGCTCATGAAAAAATTTATTTCTCTCAACAGCAGAGGAAAATTTCTCCCCTTCTGTGTGAAAGCTTATTAGTATTGCCGCATCTCCGTTTGCATTTGCCCTAATTTGAACGCGCATATGAAAAACCTTTAGTTTTGCATAGGTAGATTGAAATTTGATATTTCAATCTCCATAGTTAGTATTACAATAATGTAAACTTTATAAAGCTTGCGGACGCGCAGGTTTTTATTGTTTGAAGTTTATCTATTTCCATGAAACTTCCCTTTTCTCAGCCCTTGGACAAGCTCTTGGAAGGCGGCCTCGAGTTCGGCTGCATAACAAACTTTTACGGCCCGAGTGCAACTGGAAAAACAAATATTTGCTTGGCTGCAATAGCCTCTGCGGCAAAAAACAAAAAAGTGATTTACATTGACACAGAAGGTGGATTTTCTCTTGACCGCTTTGAGCAGATTTGCAACAGCACGAGCAAAAAACTTTTGGAAAAAATAATTATGCTTGAGCCGAAAGACTGGTCGGAGCAGGTTGAGAATTTTTCAAAGCTGGAAAAGATTTGCGCGAAAGAGGATGTCGGGCTTATAGTTGTTGACTCTGTTGTGGCCCTATGGAGAATTTCTATAACTGAAGCAAACGCAACTGAAATAAACCGCCAGCTCGCAACCCAACTTTCTTTGCTGAGCAAGCTCGCGCGGGAAAAAAATATTCCTGTGCTGATTACAAATCAGGTTTACTCGGATATTGAAACCGGAAAAATTGAGCTGAGCAGCAGGAATATTGTGAAGTGGTGGAGCAAGAATTTGGTTGAGCTCATGCACGCTGGCAGGACTTCCTGCAGAATCGCTCGGATTGCAAAAGCCCGCTCGCTTCCAGAAGACAAAACAATTGAATTTGAGATTACTGGAGATGGGTTGAAAGAGGTTTCTAAGTTGAGGATATTCTGATTTCGGAAATCCGAATTTGATTTTCGGTTTTCTGAAATTAGTTATGTTGAAAAAATTATTTCATCTTAATTAGCTTTTTTCCAGCCGACTTCTTCTTTCCTTTCTCTTCTTTTCCCTTCCCCCAATCCTTCTTCGTCTCACAATCTGGAGCAAGGCAC
>CAZROS010000076.1:0-3447 GCA_964601825.1 uncultured archaeon
CCAACAGCAGCAACAGCAAAAAAAAGAAATGAGCAGGCCGAGCTTTGTAAAGGGCGAGGCGACTCCTGCGGAAGTTGTGGAAATTTTGGGGCGCAGCGGAATAAAAGGAGTTACAACTGTGCGCTGCAAAGTTACCGAAGGCAGGGACGCTGGAAAAGTTTTGCTGAGAAATGTGCACGGGCCCACGCGCGTTGGCGATGTTTTAATGCTGCGCGAAACAGAAATGGAAGCAGCAGGCACAATGGGGCCGAGATGAAATTTAATTCCTAAATTATGAAAAAAATAACAAACAAAAAACGGAGTCAAAATTATTTTTAATTAATACATATTGACTGCGAGCATGCACGGGTTTACCCTGCATGCGAGCCAAGTAAAAAACAAAAATTCGTGATCAAACATGAAATGCTCTTTTTGCACAGGCGAACTTGAAGCGGGCGGAGGCAAAATGTTTGTGCGCAATGACGCGAAAATTTTTTATTTCTGCGGGGGCAAGTGCAGCAAGAATTTTGTTTTGGGAAGGAATCCTGCAAAGGTTGGATGGGTTAGGAAGAGGGGGAAGAAGTAGATTTTATTTTCCTTTCTCAGATTTTAATTTCTTTTCTGTTTCTCTATGAATAAGTGCAGTCCCATAATAATGATGTCTCGACTGCGGTGGTCCGCCAGGTGTAGTGGGTTCCTGATTTAAAATATTAGATCTGTAACCAACAACAACTTCAGTTCCTTCAGGAAGGTGTCGCAAAATATCCATTTCTGGACGTTGCAAAAACCCGCATTCCCCTTGCACACCCATAGCTCTATACTCTCTGAGGTCCCTGCCTTCCATTAAGCAATACTCGGTGGCTGTAATCGTAAGCACGGGAGCAGTTATTGACATAAAAAACATACAAATGCAAACTATTTAAACCCATCACTTCCCCATCTCCCTACGAACCCTTTTCACAACCGCCCCATCAGATTTATAAACAACCTCTGCCAAATAATAAGCAGTGATTAAAATGAAGCAGGACTTTTATCCAGAGCTCAAAAAAATAGAAAATGAAATACAAACGCTTAAAATTCTGGTTGTAAAATCTCACAAGCTTTCAACAAAAAAAGCTTCTCTGGAGGGCATGCTGAAAGCAAGAATAGAAGAGAAGGACATTGAAGAAGCGAAAAAAGAAATTTTCAAGTTTGGTGCTTGAATGTTCGTAGCAGACACCCACAGCTTTTTATGGTTTCTTGCAAATGACGAAAGGCTCGGTTCTGAGGCGAAAGAAATTTTCAGGCTCTGCGACAGTGGCGAGGAAACAATAGCAATACCAAGCATTGTGCTTCTGGAATGCTTGTATGTTTGCGAAAGAAAAAAGGTCAGTGTTGAGTTTAAAGAAATTTTAGCCAGAATCAGTGGTAGCTTTAACTATCTTATTTACCCCTTGGATGAGGAAGTTGTTTTTGAGTGCTCAAAAATTTTAAAAATAAAAGACCCTCATGACCGCATAATTGTTGCGACAGCAAAGTTGCTGAACGCGCCTGCAATAACAAAAGATGAGGAAATAAAAAATTCTGGTATAATTGAAACTGTTTGGTGAATAGACTTTTCTTTTGGGAAGGAATCCGGCAAAGGTTGGATGGGTTAGGAAGAAGGGGAAACAATAAATTACGGAATCAGAGAATCCTTTCTTTTTTGTCAACATGTCTTTCCGCTAAAATAACATCCGCAGCAGTTTTTCCTGTGATTACCGGTTCCTCTGGTGTTGGAGGCACATTAAATGCCTCATCGCCATTTTGTATTATCAAAGTCTTACCTTTTTTTCTTGCGAATTCTGTTAAAGAATTAATAGCATCTTCAACTTTTTGACTCTGATATTCCGGTGTCTGCTTTAAGCTTTCTCCTCTTCCAAGCTTTTCAATAGCAACGCGCGCCTCTCTTTTTAATCCTTCGGTATTCATTCCAAACTCGTGGGTATAGACATCTCTTCCAAGAAGCTTTTCTATTCCCTCATGAAATATATTAAATGGAACCATTAAAATTTCTTCGAACAGCTGATATCTTGCAACTGTTAATGGATCTTCAGATCTCCACCATCTGTTATCTCCATATTTTCTAATTGTGGCTATTACTCTCTCTCTCTCACATCAGGCGCCAAAGAATCTAGACAGTCATCAACATATCTTCTTTTTTCCATGCATAAATTATGGATGTAATACTATTTAAAGCTTTCTTTTTTAACTACCTTTAAGAGAATATCTATTTTCCCATCTCCTCTTCCACCACCCTTTTCACAACAGCCCCATCAATTCTGCCGCGAACTTGCTTCATGACTTCGCCCATGAGCGCAGAGAATTTCTTTTCGCGCACAAGCTCAGGCCATGCTTGGAAAGCCATGCGGACGATTTTTCTTAAATCCTCTTCTGACATTGCCGCGCCAAAACTTTCTGAAATATCAGAAATTTTTTTATCAGGCGCGCCGGAAAGTTTTTCCAAAATCTCCGGCACAGCCTCCTTGGAAATCTTTTTCTCAGCAAGCAGTTTGAAAACTTCCTCAAAATGCGAATCAGTTAAATTTTCAACAGCTGCCCCGCGCCTGCGCAAATCTTTCAGTGTTGAGCAAAAAACATTTGCGACAACAACAGGCTCAACTGACTTGGAATATTTTTCAAACAACTGCAAATGCTCGCTGCGCAAAACCTGCTCTGCCAATTCTGTCGGCAAAATTTTTTTCAATCTATCAAGCTTGGAATCCCAGCTCTCGGGCAATTGTATTTTCGCGAGAAATTCTTTTGCAATCACAATCGGCGGAATATCTGTTTCAGGATACATGCGCGCGCCTCCGGGCAGAGGCCGCATAAATTCAGTTGTCCCGTCAGCCCGCGCAGCGCGAACTTCTTTTTCAACGCGCCCGCCGCTTGCGACAATCGAGCGCTGCCTTTCAATTTCCCCTTTGATAACAGAAGAAATTTCCTCAAGAGCCTGAAATCCTTTTATCTCAACCCGCGCCCCGCCGGAAATAGAAACATTTACATCCTGCCTTATAGAACCAAGCCCGCGCTGGCTTTTTCCAGTTGAGCGGACAAGCGCTCCAAGTTTTTCCGCAACTTCTGCTGCATGCTCTGGGGATTTTATGTCAGCTGCGGTTCCGATTTCCACAAGAGGAATTCCCAATCTATCCAAGCGGTAAACCGCAAATCCTTCTCCGCGCTCAACAATTCCCGCGCTCTCCTCTTCAGCAGAAATATTTTCTATTCTGACTGGACCTAAAGAAGTTTCCAAAATTCCATTTGTCCCAACAAGAGCAGTTCGCTGAAAGCCCGCAGTATTCGAGCCGTCAATAACTGTTTTTCTCATTACATGAATTTCCTCGGGAATTTCCGCGCGCAAAAGTTTCGCAACCTGCAGGCAAATTTCCAATGCTTCTGGATTTAATTCATGCGGCGGCTCCTCATCAATTTCCACCAAGCAAGTTGTGT
>CAZROS010000077.1:0-3424 GCA_964601825.1 uncultured archaeon
TTGTTGAAATAGAAAATAACTCTAATGAAACAGTAGATATTTCTGGCTGGAAACTTTTAGATGCTAAAAAATTCAAGCATCCTAATCCAAAGTATCGGCACGTTTTTGTTTTTCCAAAAGGAACTATTGTGAAGCCAAGAAAAATTTTAAGAGTCTTTACATATTCTGGAACTAATACATCTTCTGATATTTATCAGAATAGAAAAGCTCCAATCTGGAACAATCAAAATGATATCGCAATTCTTTTGGACAATAATGATAATCCTGCCGCGACTTATCCTAACCAACCGCTGCGGACTATAAGCGGTTATGTGTACAAAGCTGGAACAGAAAAAGGAATTTCTGGCGCAACAGTTTCCGCAAGTCTGTCTACAAATCCGAATGTGCCTGCAAGATCTGAAAAAACAGACAGCAGCGGATTCTATTTATTTACTAACCTCACGCCAGGCAAGTATACTTTAATTGCTTCAAAAGAAGGTTTTGTAACTTCAGACATGATAATAGTAGACACAACAAAAGGTAATGCGTCTCAAAATTTTTATCTAACGCCATCGAGCAAAGAGATTAAAGTTTCTGTGGAAAAAATAAATATAGCACCCGATAATCCGGAGTGGAATAAAGATTACGTAGTTGAAGTAACTTTCAAGAATAACAGCGACGATGTTTATTATTTTGAAACTATTTTAAAAAGAAAATGGACAAAAGATAATGCTTACAGCGAAGTGCCAGGAACACAACAATCAAGTAAAAAAACTTACGAGAAAGGTTCTGTGTGGAAAATAAACTTTACAGCCCAAAAAGATAGTTGGATGGATTGGAATTGGTACTCAAAAGATAATCTTGGGTATGCAAAAGAAGAAATTATTTCTAAGAAAATTCAAAACCAAATTTGGTTCAAGGCAATTAGAGATGAAGATGAACCTCCTTTTGAAGACACAAAAGAATTTGAAGTTGTTGTAAAAGTCTCAAAGGACAAAAGAGATGCGCTATTAAAGCATAATAAAAACATTAATGATATGCTTATAGCGACTGCTGCAGCTGGCACCGCAGTCGTATTAGCCGCAGCATTAGCTTTAAATCCTCTGACTTTGGCTGCGGCGCCAGTTGTAGCTGCTATAGCAGTGATAGAATCTTTTCTTGCTGGAGTTGCAAAAAACAAAGCTGATGATGAAGAATATAAAATGAAAGACCCTTAAAGGTGAGACGAGATGAATGATGAATCAAAAAATATTTATACCGACCCTATTATGGAAAAAGCATTAAGAGAGCAAAGAGATTTTTCTCGCTTGGAGATGGTTGGAAAAAGCCTTTATGCCACTTCTTTGATTCCCTTAAGCGTATACGTGAAAGACATCGCATTCGCCTTGTATGAAGCAATCAAACATTCAAATTCAGAAATTCCAGGACACAATTTTACATCTGATATTATGCTCGGTTCTGCAATGCTTTTCCTTGTGGCAGGTGGGATTATTACAAGCCAAGCTAGAAGATATCAAAGGATGGGTATGATAGAAACGATTTATAGATTGAAGCGATAGCATCTTGCTTGTGCCACGGCTATCTAAAGAAAGAACTTAAAAATTAATTACCACTTCCCAGCCTTAATTCTGAAATGCGCCTCTTCGTGAATTTTCGGATGCGTCTGCCCGAGCTCTGCCATGTTCATAACCATCTCAGGCTTGTTCACGAAAAAAATTTCAGTCTCGCCCATTTTGTGGTCCATGCGGCCGTCAATTCGGAAGCGGCAGGGATTGTTCAGAGTGAGTTTGCAGTATGGATAATTCAGCTGCCCGATTTTGTCTATATCCACAGCAGAAAGTTCCCCGACAACAACTGAAGTGTTCTGGTAAACCGCAACCAATTGCTTGACAAGCTTGCGCGATTTTTCTTTTGCTTTTTCAACTCCAGCATACCACGGCTGGGGCAAATCGCGAGAATTTAATCTGGAAGGCTGGGTTGGCATAGAAATTATTTGCAGGCAGAGGATTTAAAGATTTGATCTCTGCCCACTTTTATAATTTTCCTCTAAATCCCAAGAACGCTCAAAACAAACCGGGCATACTCTGAGAAAGCCGCCTCTCCCATAAAAACTTCTTTCGTCTCGCCGTTTGCTCCTCTGACTAAAGCTCCGTCTGTGGGAAATCGGCTACAATCAATATCACCAACTTCAGGAATCCTGAAAGCTCCTGCAGTTTTTGTAACAAGAAGCCTGCTTGCATCGCCTTTTGCTGCAATAATTAAATCTCCATTAGAAGGTTTTATTTGTGATGCTGGCCCTTCTTCAACAACTTCTCCATTCCTAACAACAAGCGCGTATCTCCCACCCTCTATCCAACCGCGGCCTTCCAGAATATATGGAGCGGCTGTGCCGGGTTTTCCAGGCTCAGCTCCATAGCCCAAAACTTTATGCATTTCTCCGAAATTAAAAAACCTGTCTGGCGGCTTTGGCTTAACAGAATTTGAGTACGGCTTCACACCCATTTCAATCAAAAACTTTTTTCATTTGATATATAAAAAGATTTTCACCAAGAGAAAGGTTTAAAAAGATTTTTACTTTCAGAAAATTTTATCTAACCAAATCAGCAGGCCTTTTTGCAGAGCCAACTGGCACTACCAATTGTGCCGCGCGCTCGCGCTTTAAAATTTCTTCAAGCGCAGGAGCAACGCCCAATTTGTCTACAGGCCAATTATCAATAATTCCCCAAACTTTTCCTGTTGAAACAATCCCTGTTGCATTGTCAAGCGGCTTTCCTTTTTTCTCAGCTTCGGCAGCGCGCTCTCTTTCTATTAAATTCAGAACATCTCCGATGTCAGCGGTTTCTCTCAAACCATATTCTTTGTTCACAGATATTCCGTTTCTCAAAATAGAAGTTTCTCCGCTTCTCAAATTTATCATACAAGTTCTCCTGTGCCAACTTTCTGTTGGAGTTTTTGTTTCTGTGTCCTAACTTTTTACTTCATCACCTTCAATTTCCGAGCGCGCAATCATAATCGCCTCAACGCCCCCGCTGTTACCACCCCACGCGCGACCTCCTTCCAATCTTGATTCTTTCATAGCTCCGCCGTCTAAATATCTGACAACAAATTCAGCTGCATTAGTAGGATACAAAAGTTTCAAGTCTACAAATTCTTGGCCAGCGAGTCCGGAATTTATTTCTCTAAACGCGGGCTTGTCTGCCTCGCGCCGAACTTTGCCTCTGATAAGCGCGCTGGTTTCGTCATCATCTTCCATTCTAGGAACGCACAAATAATTTTTTCCAGCGCGGCCTTTTATTGCAACTGCAATTTCCTCAAAGCCCTCCTCTGCAATAAAAGTTTTCCAACCTCTGTAGCGCGGAACACTTTCTTCAGAGTCGTCCATTCTTCCAGCAGAAATATCCAGCAAGCCCTCATCAATAATTCCCCAGCCTCGCATTGGCAGAGT
>CAZROS010000078.1:0-3393 GCA_964601825.1 uncultured archaeon
TCTTTGCCGAAAACTTCAGACAAATTTTTTACAGATACTGGCATTTTTATCACCTGTTTTTGTTGCAAATAGTTGGCTAAGCCGCTATTTAAAGTTTTTTGTTTGGTTATAAGGCTGGATATAATTTGGAATTTTGATGGATTTAAATAGTTTGCATTTCTAATTAATTTTATGCCACCGGCTTATCAGATGCGTCCGGAGATAACGCAATTAGCAAAAGCTTTGGGAACAGATGTTGCGTCGCAAATGAAAAGCATGAGAAGGGCGTATGAAACAAATAAAGAGTGGGGAGAGGAAATTGAAAGAGTTTCTGATGAAGCGGCATTAAAAGTTCTCAGAGAATTTTCAGAAACTCACGGCTATACAGTCCAGCTTGTGACAATGCCTTACACAGCAAAATCAACAGCGCGCGGCGAAGGTGGAGAAGATAAAAAAGTGAAGAGAGTTGAAATTGGAAATGGAAAGAAAAATATTGCATGCTTGTACGATACAATTGATGGAACATGGAACGCTAAGGCAGGTTTGGATTTCACTGTTTCAACGATGGCAGCACTTACAGGCGCAACAGAAGAGCAGCTGCCGGAAACTTTAACCGTTGGGGATTTTTCTGTTGCATCAGTTGCTCCGCATACGGGAAGGCATTTATTTTACGCTGCTAAGGGCGAGCAGCCAAAATTCGGGAATTATGATGATGAAATAGAAGGCTCGGTGAAAACAACTTCAGAAACCAATCCGAAAAAAGTCCGCTGCATTCTTGATGCTTTTATGGCGCAAGGAACAGGAGAGCATGACAGAACGCTTGAAGCATTTCTTCCAATAATGAAAGAGTGGTCTGATTATGGAAGATTATATGGAACAGGAGTTGAAATGATGTCTCTTTTAGGTTTGCAGAATGCAGAGCCACCTTACGGAGGTTACGCTGCGGCTAGAAGCAAGGCGGATAATTTTGTCCCGCCTAAAATAATTTTAGAAGCAGCCGGTGCAATGGCTACTGATTGGGATGGAAATTCTTTGGATGGTTTGAGAATAGATGATAGGGCGGAAGTTGTTGTGGCATCTAATTCTACATTGCATGAAGCTTTGCTTAAACATCTCAAAGGAAGAAAAATTCCGGCATAATTCTAAGCTTTTTAATTCTTGCTAGAGAAGTTTTCTTGTGCTGGGTTAGCCAAGTGGTACGGCGCTAGCCTGCTAAGTTAGTGGGCCGCAAGGCCCTCGAGGGTTCAAAATATGCTGCGAAGCAGCAACATGAGGAAAGAATAGCCGTAAGGGAAACCTTAGGTTTCTCTTGAGGTTCCCTCACCCAGCGCCAATTAAAATTTAAAGTTTTAGTTACAGTGATCTCCATGCCAATCCCTCAAATCCGCGCCCGCTTTGAGAAGAAAAAACCAGCAATACAAAGCAGGCTGAATGAGTTCAGGCAGATTTTTCTTGAGGCTGACAACAAAAAACTTTTTGCTGAACTTGCTTTTTGCTTGTGCACTCCGCAATCCAGAGCAGTTGTCTGCGACAAAGCAATTAAAAATCTGGAGAAAACAGGAATGCTTTTCTCCGGAAATTCTAAAGAAATAGAAAATAATTTGGATGGCGTGCGCTTCAACCAGAACAAAGCAAAATGGATTGTGGAAGCAAGAGAAAAATATTTGCAAAATCTTTCCAAGACTTTGAAATCTTTCAGGACAAGCGGGCAGGCGCGCGAGTGGATTGTGGAAAACATAAAAGGGATTGGCATGAAAGAGGCAGGCCACTATTTGCGCAATATAGGCTTTGAGGGCGAGCATTTGGCGATTCTGGACAGGCACATTCTGAAACATTTGGTTGAGGAAAAAATTATTTCAGAAGTTCCGAAATCTTTAACGCCGAAAATTTATTTGGAAATTGAAAACAAAATGAAAAAGTTTTCCGAGAGAGCTGGCTTGAGCTTGCACGAGCTTGATTTATTTTGGTGGAGCGAGGAGAGCGGGATTGTGCTGAAGTGAATTTATTGTTGAGGGATGCTTTAGAAAACAAGCTTTATAAGTTATATAAACATATATAATTACATGAACCAAGGTATTTTACACTATCCAAGATTGGACACAGTAATGATGGTAGAGGAAACTATTAAAAAATTAGATTACTACCCAACAAAAATGCAATTGTGGGAAGCTCTTCCAAGAAAGGTAATGTATCAAACATTCTGCATGATTATAGATTATTTAACTGATTTGAATAAAATAATTATAGATAATGATGGGCAGATTGTTTGGACATGGAATCCGGAGCTAATTAAAAAGATAACTCAAAAAAAGCTGATTCTAAAATGACGGATATATTTGTGGGTTTCATAGACGAGAAAACTAAAGAAGAGTATAACAAAGCAAAAATTGAAGACCCACAGCTATTCGAGTTTCTCGAGCGGGCTGTAGATGACCTCAAAAAGAATCCTTTCAGCGGAATCAAAATTCCACAAAATTTATGGCCTAAAGAATATATCGTAAGATACAATATTGACAATTTGTGGAAGTATGATTTGCCAAATGCATGGAGATTAGTTTACACAATTGCAAAAGATGAAATTAAAATTATGGCAATCTTGCTGGAATGGTTTGACCACAAGAATTATGAAAGAAGATTCGGGTATAGATAATCCAGTTAAATTTTTATTTTGGTGGAGCGAGGAGAGCGGGATTGTGCTGAAATAAAATTTAATTATTTTTTAAATCTTTAAAAAACTTTTTTCCGTATATGCTAAAAATTAGAAAAATGTTTGCAATCACCAAATAGATTGGGAAAGCATATTCAGAAAAAATCCACAATTTCATTGCCGCAAAACTCGTCAAAGAATTGAAAAGTCCGATAATAAATGGAGCGCCATCTTCTGTTTCTGGGTGATGCCACGCTTTTATTAAAGTTGGAACAGCAGCCAGCCCATCGCTTGCTATTGCAAAAACTATCGCGACATTAGGCTCTTTCGTGATTGCCCAGAGAGAGAGCTAATAGAGATAATAGTCCGCAGCCATAATCAAATTTAGTCAACTTCCAATAAGCTTTTTTAGTTGCGAAAGAAAAAATAAAAATCAGAAGCGGGCCAAAGCCTGACATGAAAACCGGCAGAGTTGCCCAGCCAACCCCATTAGAAATCGCGGCCGCTGTTCCAATAAGAGGAGCAATTGACCACATCAGCCAGCTTACTCTGTTTGGCTTTGCGTCTCCGCGGAACATTGAGCGAATATACATGAAAGTTGCGATCAATGTCGCGAGCGCGCCAACGAAAACTAAATATTCAAGCATATTAATATCAGACTTTTTTTCATATAAATAATGGTGGGCCCGCCAGGATTTTCTAATATTACCCTCAGGGACTTTTCCTTTTTGGATAAGCCCTAGCCTTTTTTGAGAAAAAGGCTTGGG
>CAZROS010000079.1:0-3361 GCA_964601825.1 uncultured archaeon
TTCTTCCGGACTTAATTGCTTTCAGCAATCCCTTGCCCTCAAGAATTTTCACATATTCATAAGTTCTGTTTCCAATCACGCGGACAATTTCGCTTTGAGTTATTGGCTGCTTGTAAGCTACTAATGCTAGAACTCTCAAGAGCCCCTTGCTCAAATCTTGATACGGTGATAGTGCTCTGACAGAATTCAAATATTCAGGCTTTGTTTTCAAAACCCAGCCCTCAGCCGTCTCAAGCAAATAAATTCCGCGCTCTTCGCTTTCAAAATTCTTTTTCATTTCAGCAAGCATTTCAGTCAAGCGCGCAGCATCAACGCCAACAACTCTCATTAATTTCTCAAACTTCATTGGCTCGTTCGCCATGAACAGCGCGGCTTCCAGCAGAGCTTTTTTGTTTCGCATAGGGAAAAATTGTGGGCGCGATTTAAAAAAGAATTATTTAACTGCGCACATCACTTTGGAATCCGGAACTTGCGTTCTCAAAGACTCTATAATAATCGGATTTTTTTCTATAACTTTGTTTCTTGAAACAATCTGAAACATCAGCCTTATTTCTAATTTATTTTCTGCCACATCAATCTGCAATCCCCATTTCTTAATGCTTCTCAGCAGAATTTTTGAAACTCCAAAAAATTCCGAAGCGTCAAAAATTTGTATGCCAACAACAAATTTTTCATTGTCAAAATCAACAGAAAATCTGCCCATATCTAAGGATGTTTCATATTCCCTGTTTTTGATTTTGAAAAATAATATATCGCTTTCATAATCATAGTCTGCCTCTCCATTTGCCCGCAGAACTCTTTTATCAGTCATAATTATCATTTTGGAATTTGACTTTCGGCTACTATCATAAAGGTTACAATTCTTATAAATGTCGGCTTTATGCTTACTATTATTTTTATTATGAAAACTTTTCTTTGGCCTTCACTTAGCCTGAACAGAGTGTGAGGCGTGCATTCAATAGAATTTTCATCGAAGCTTCTCATTCTGCTGACAAAGACATTCGCATCTTCAATTTTTTCAATCATGTAGCCTTTTGGCATTTGATTGGTTCTCGCGCGAATTTAAAAAACTTTCAGTCTGCTCCAAGCAGAGCCACAATTCTATAATTTCCGCGCTCGCTCTCAACAACCCATGCGCTTACAAAATCTCCTTCTCTAAAAATTCCAGCAGAAGATTCATATTCTACATTTGTTCTTCTGTGCGGCAGGCGCAATCCAAGAGTTGCTGAAGAATTATTTCCTCGGAGAACATAAGCTACTCTCAAATCTATTTCTCTAATTGGCTTTCCGTCTGCGTATGCAGGTTTGCCATCGATTATAACTTCTCTGACAAGATTATCTGCGCCAAGAAATGCTGTGTGTGTTTCTAGTTTTATCACCACTTTACATGCTGATTTCATAGAATAAAAAGCTTCCTGAAAGAATTATTCTTATAAGAATAAGGATTAATTAAAATTATTCCTTCTTAATTTTCTTCCTAACAGCAATCTCTTCAAACAAAACCGACTGCTCGGTTTCAATCTTTCCATCCTGCTCCAAATGCAGCATTGGCATTAAAGTTTTCACAATATTTTCCCTGTCCCATTTTTTCACAAGAGAGGAAAATTTTGCAGAGCCTTCTATCTCCGCAAGAATATTGTTTATCTGGCCCATTAAATTTTCTATGCGCTCGTTAATGTCTTCAGCCTGCATAACAACATGGCGCTCAACAATTCTTCTGAGGTGAAGCTTGCGCGCGCGCCTGCGCTCCTGCACATCAAAAGCTTTTTTCAGCGCGCCCAGCAATTCTTCTAAAGAAACCGAGCCTAAAGGCTGGCGTTTCACAGGAGCCTGCAGCGGGGGAATTTGCGAAAGCATTGCAACAATTTTCGCATATCTATCCTCGCGCGGGCCCTCGCTTTCCAAAATATTTCTTTCGCGCTTGCCCGCAAGAATGTCAGATTTCATCCGCAGCAAAATAGCGGCAACAAGAATAAAGCGAGCCGGGATTCTCAAATCAATCTCACTTAAATTTTCCAAATATTTTCCGAATCCGTCAGCGAGTTTCACAATATCCACAGCCCACGGGTCCATTCCCTCCTCCGCAACTATTCGGACAATCACATCTTCCCAGCTGGGCTCGTTGACCATCAGCGAAATCATGTCAGAGTCGGAGAGCATAAAATCACGTAGGCATCCTAATCCCAACCATCTTCGATTCTCCTTCGTCCATGCTCACTCCGTAAACGCAGTCAGCAGACTGGATTGTTGTTTCATTGTGCGAGATAACAATAAACTGCGCATTGTCAGAATATTTTTTTATCAGGCCAACAACGCGGGCGGCATTTGGCTTGTCCAAAGCCGCGTCAATCTCATCTAAAATATAAAATGGGGACGGCCTAAATCTCTGCAAAGCAAAAAGAAATGCAAGCGCGACCATTGTTTTTTCTCCGCCGGACATTGAGTCAATATTTATTTTTTTCTTTCCCGCAGGCACTGCCTCAATTATCAAGCCTGCCTCATCAATTAGCTCATTGTCCAAACTCAAAAATCCCTCGCCATTTGTCAAGTCCTTGTAAACATTTTTGAACTGCTGGGAAATCGCATTGAAAGTTTTCATGAAAGTTTCTTTTCTGCTGGATTCAATTTCCAGAATCATTTTAACAACCCTGTCCCTTTCCTTTGTGAGAATATCAAATTTTTCCTTCAGCTCGGAGAATCCTTTTTTGATTTCCTCAAACTCATCAACTGCTTTTTGGTTTATCGGGCCTAGAGATTGAATTTTTGAAACTGCTTTCAAAATCTTCGTGTTCAATTCTCCGGCGCTCATTTCTTTGTATTCGGCAAGCTCCTGTTTGTAATTCGCAAATTCCGCTTTTATATTTTCTAGCTCTGCCTCAAACCTAGCCCTAGAAATTTTAAGCTTGTTGATTTCCTCGCCCAAGTTCAGCTTGTGCTCAAAAGCCTCTTTCCTTCTCAGCCTCAAGCCATGCAGGGCTTTCTCTGCGTTAGCTCGCGCTGTCTGCATTTCAGAAACTTCTTTTCCTCCAGCTTGCTCTTTCTGGGAAAGTTTTTCCAGCTCGCTGGAAAGTTTTTCAATTTCAATTTGCAAACTTTCGGCCTCGCGCAAAATTCTCTCTTTCTCTTTTTCGTATTTTGAAAAATCTTCTGCCACAGAAAAAACTTTTTTATCGCTGCGGTAAAATCCTCCGATTATCGCGCCGCCCCGCTCAACTAAATCTCCATCCAAAGTAACCATTCTCGCCTCGCCAATTCCAAGCCTGCGCGCGGTTTCAATTTTGTCCACAACCAAAGTGTCTCCGAAAATATGCGAGAACGCGTGCCAATATTTTTTGTCAAACTGAATTAAATCAATTGCCAA
>CAZROS010000080.1:0-3285 GCA_964601825.1 uncultured archaeon
TCAAGTTTTTTGAACGCAGTGAAAACCGCTTTCATTAAATTCACGCGCGCCCCTGTGTTCCCGCGGGATTTGCACCAAACATCTTTCACGCCCGCGAGCCGCATGAATTTTTTCATTTCATTCATCACAACAGGCCCTACTCCTTTTGGAGCGGGCAAAAATTCCACAACAACTGAGCCGGATTTTCCAGATGTCTTGAAAGGAATTGAGTGCGAGGTTCCGCATTTACACTCCCAAGAGCCGCATCCCCTGCGGATTGGAATTAAATTTAATTTTGCCTTGTTCAAAGATTTTTCAATTATCTCTTTGTTTTTTCCCGGCGGGCCGCTTGCAAGTCCCAAGCCCACATAGCCGTTCCCGTTTCCAACAACAGTCATGACAGAAACATTAAACCTTCTTCCGGATTTGTGCATTCTTGTAGTCCTCCTTGAGGGAGTTCTCTTTATTCCGCCGCCTTTTCCTGTTGAGCCTCCGATTAAAATAATTTCATTTTCTAGCCCAGAAAGCAAAGCATCAACAATCTGCGGCTCTCTTATGCGGCTGCCTGATTCAAAAATCTGCTCAATGGTTTGGATTTTTCCATCAACAACTTTTTTTCCGATTTCTGTTTTTGGATTCCAGCCTTGGACAGAATGGCCTTTAGGAGTTTCTATAACCTCCTCTTTCCCTTCCAGTACCTCTGGGATAATATCCTCAGCATCCTCAATGTTTTTTTCCTCAGCCATTTCCTGCTTTGTTTCTTGTCTTACAATATTGCTCATGATTTTCACTTTTATTTTTTTATTAGGATAAAATATTCACCACAAAAAAACGGGCGAATTATTTTTTACACACCAATTGCGAGCGCGCATCAGTTTACTGTGCGCGCGAGCCTCCCAAAATTTTTTGTTTTGTTTCCTCAAAATGCTTTGGCAAATCCTTTGCCTGAACTTTGTATGCGCTAAAAAAGTTTTTGTTCTTTGCAGCAGCTGCCCATCCAGCAATGTGCGAGCCATTCAATCTTTCAGCAGCAGGCAAAACTTTTTCTGAAACATTCATTTTAATTCCTGAATCTAAAATTCCTTTTGCCGCCGCATACAAGCGCGAGCCTTTTGTGGAGGGCTGCAATCCAATATCTAAAATTGCTGTTTCAACTTTCGCTGCTCTTGCACGCGAGCCCGCGAGCAAGCCAGTCAGATAAGCAGCTGGCAAATTTCCCGAGCCAGCAGCCCAGCCAAATTTTTTCAACGCAGCAGAGTCAGCCTCTGCTAAAGTTTTGTCTCCAGCAGGCTCAAATTTCACAAATTGGATTTTAACATTTTCTAAGCCCTTGCGCACAACAGCGCGGATTTTTCCCGAGCGCACAGCTTTCAGTCTTGCTCTGTAATCTGTCTTCTTTGAATATCTCCGCCCAAAGGGCAGCTTGTATCTGTTTGTTATTTTTGGCATTTTAATCACAATTGAAAATAAATTCCTGATGTGGCGATTCCTATTGCAGGGTCTTCGTGTCCTCTACGTTTTAGATACGATTTCAAATCTGCTGCATCAACACTGATTGGGTTTCCTCGCTGCTTGAAATATGTTCCAATATCGCGTAAGCAAGCTCTCGTTTCATCCGCCCATGTTTTTCTTCTTGGCATTTTAATTACCAGTAATTAATTTCCCTACCACTGCATACATTTCCGTTCCTAACGCTAGCTCTTTACATCCTTCTTCATTTAATGGAACCACCACACCCATATGGTAAATTTTAAATCTTCTTTCAAAATCTTTTCTCAAAGCTCTTACCTCTTCTTCCATACCTAAAGGATCTTCTACAGGTATGCTAAAATATTTTCCTATTTTTCCTGCAGCCATTCTAAAATATTCTCTTAAAGTTCTCTTCATTAAAATCACTTTTTTACTTCAGCTCGCAAAAGTTTTCTCTCATTAACATAAGTTGTCAAGTGCGCGCGGCTCCTGAAAATATTTCCCTTCACAAGCTTGTATAATTTTCTGTAAGCTCCTTCAACAAGCTTCGGGCGCAGCTCTTTCAAAAGTTTTCTCTGCGGGCGCACAACGCGGAACCACATGTCTTTTTTTCCAACTCTTGCACCTTTCGCGCCTTTCCTGCTTCCAATATTCTGCCTCCTGTGCTCAACATGCGGAGGATTTTCTTTCGCAGGAATTTTTTTTATTTTCTCCTTGCGGATTAAATTGCGGATGTCCTGCCTTGTGATTGCGGCCTCGAGCTTTGTGCCTAGCTCTGGCGAAATCCAAACTCTGCTCTCGCCGCATTTCAAAATTTTTGCCGCAAGTTTTTTCTGCTTGCTTGCGTTTCTTGTTTGTTGTGCGATAAAAATTCACCATTTTTCTTTTTTCATTATTATGATTTTGTTTTTGCCTTTGGCGCCGAGTGAGGGATTTGAACCCTCGGGGCGTGGTACGCCAGTAGATTCTCAGTCTACCGCCCTGCCGTACTAGGCGAACTCGGCAGTGCCTCGGTCCAAACTCGGTTTCGCCAAACCGATAACTTTATAAATTGTGAATGTTATTAGTTTTTAGTGCGTGGTACGTTACTAGGTGAATTCGGTTGCCCGCAAAGTTGAAATTCTCAGATTTCAACTGTGCATGAAAATGCTTCGCATTTTCATTGGAAGGGCAACATTTTTTCTTTTTTATTTTGTTATTAATTTTAATTTTGCTTTTCAATTTCTTAAGCCAAGTTCACTTCAACTTCCCCGCCTACTTGCACGAAACCGAATTCGCTGAAAACCGTTTTGCATGTTCCGCATTGAAACAATTTTGGATTTTTCTGTTTTGTCTGCGCTTCAGTGTTGCAAGTTGGGCAGTGCCCATTTTCCATGAACATTATTTTTTCGCCTCTGGTTTTGTTTCTGTTTTAATTTCTTTTTTCGCTTCAACTTTTTTCTCTTCCGCTTTCCTCTCAACTTTATTTTCCTTAACCTTTGCCACAAACGGATTCAAAACTTTCAATTTCATTCCATCCGCAGCTTTCATAATTTCAGCCCGCTTTTTTCCGCCAACTCCATGCGCAATTCTAACTGCAAAATTCGCGCCAGCCATTGAAAGCTGCTGAACATTGTGAACAAGCAATTCTCTTAAACCCGAAGAGTGCATGCCCCTAACTTCTCGAGGCGAGCCATAGCCAGCCTGAACCCGCGCGCCCCGCGAGGCTTTGTGCATTCTCATTTTCGATTGGTTCCCGCGAGGCTTTCTCCAAGTTCTCCATTTCTTTCTCTGGTTTCCCATGCGGAACCATTCCTGCCTGTAAAAATGCGGCTTCTTCGCCTTCTTTGCTTTTCG
>CAZROS010000081.1:0-3254 GCA_964601825.1 uncultured archaeon
GGAAATGCAAGAGCTTGAGGCTGACGCGAAAAAGCATCCGCTGAGAAAAATTTCCAGCCAGCTCGAGCAAAGGGAAGAAGAGCTGGAAAGCCACAAAGAAGGGGCGCAGACTGCGTGGGCTCAAATCAAGGAAGTTGAAGAGAGTGTTAGAGAGTTTGAGTCTGTCGGAGAAATTTGCCCGGTCTGCGAGAATGAATTGAGCGAAAGAAAAAAAGCTGCGATTCTGGAAAAGAAAAATGAGAGAATCAGAAAACTGAAATCTGAAATCACAAAGCACGAAACCGGAAAAGACAAAATGAAAATTGAAATTGAAAAGCTGAAAACCGAGCTGAAGCTTGCTGAGAGAATTGAGAGCAGGCTTTCCCAGCTGGAGGGAATTGAAAAGCAATTGAAGTTTGTTGAGGATGCGAAAAAACAGTTGCGTTCAGAAGTTTCCGAGCACAGCAATGAATTAAAAATGGCTGAAAAAGCTTTGAAGCTCGCTGACGGAGGATTTGCGGAAAAGCAAAAAGAATTTGAAAAAATGAAAAATGTTTTTGACAGGAGAAAAGAAATTCAGGAAAAACTGAAAAGGCTGCGCGAGCTAAGCCAGAGGATTGAGCAGCTGCAGTCGCAGAAAGGGCGCTTTATTGGATTCGCGCCGGAAATTATTCCTGCTGTTGAAAAAGAATTTCAGGAAGCGATTGGAATGGAAAAGCACGCTGAGGCAAAGCTTGAGGGGTTGATTGCTGTTATCGCCGAGAAAGATTCACGCATTACTGAAGTGCAAAATAAAATGAAAATTCTGGAATTGCACGGAGCTGAGATTAAAAAATTAGAAGCAATGCAAAATCAGCTTGAGCTTTTGGAATCCGGATTGGAGGCAACTCAGGGGCAGCTCAGGAAAAATTTCGTTGCTGCTGTAAATCAGGCAATGGGTTTGCTCTGGCAAAATCTTTACCCGTACAAAGATTTTTTCTCGTGCAGGCTTGCTGTTGAAGAGGGAGACTATGTTTTGCAATTGCAAGATGCGACTGGATGGATTCCAGTTGACGGGGTTGCGAGCGGCGGAGAAAGAAGTTTAGCTGCATTAACTTTGCGAATTGCTTTTTCTCTTGTGCTTGCGCCGCAGCTGCGCTGGCTTGTGCTTGATGAGCCAACGCACAATCTGGACGCAAAAGCTGTTGAGGATTTGGCAATTGTTTTGCGCGATAGGATTTCAGAATTTGTTGAGCAAGTATTTTTAATTACACATGATCCTGCGCTTGAGAATGCTGTTTCTGGTTATTTGTACAGGCTTGAGCGCGCAAAAGAAAAAAATGAAGAAACAAAAGCTGTTAAGGTTTTTGGGCCTGAAGCATGAGGATATAAAGTTTTGCTTCTAATTAATTTTGATAAAATGCCAACAATAGCTTATAGTGTAAATATTGATTCGGAAAGATTTTTAGATCCAGTCGGTCTCTCTCTGGTTGAGCCGCAGTTGTGGAGAGAAGGACTAACAGAGGGACGCTATTCAAGAATTTCGCAATTGCAAAGTTCTGGGAGAGTTGTTGAGTCGCTTCATCTTAGAAATTATAGAAATGAAGATTCTTTTGCCGCAGACTTAGACGAAATAAGAAAAAGACTGCCTGCAGTCAGGCGAGTGGTTACTCACACTCCGAAAATAAGATATGTTGGCGGAGAATCTAAAAGAGAAGATGCTTATCGCGGATATTTAGGCATGGTAAATATTGCTGTGAGCCAAACAGGATTGCCAGTTGGAATAGAACACACCCATGGCGGAGTTTTGTCTGATGTTTCTCATATTCGTTATATGAAAAGATTGGTGGAAGATTATGGACAGAAACAAATTGGATTCGTTGTTGATTCCTCTCACATACCGCTTACAAATAATAGAGATAGAAATACAGAAGTGCTTTTAGAATTTATTGAAGCCGCGGGGGAGAGGCTATTAGAAGTTCAGATTTCTGAAGGAAAACATAGAAAATTAGATGGGAGACTTTTTAATTGGGAGAAAATTATGGCCGAATTGCCTCATACGCCTCTCGTGCTTGAGATGATAAATTTGGGCCAGGTCGAAGAGTCTGTTGCATACTTGAAAAGACTCGGACTTTTGGCGTAGCGCCTACTTCTCTGTGAGAAACATACTCCACGCCGTCTACAAAATTTCCTCCATATCCATGGTGGGAAAGTCTTTTTACTTTGCTGACAAGAGAATTTATTCCAGCGAGCTTGATTTCATCTCTTTTGGAAATTTCTGAGGCTCTTTCTTTCAGCCCCGACTCTATACCGAGGCCATCATAAAAAACTTCAGAGTTTCCCTGCGCGTAAGCTGAGAGAAAAGTTTCCGGATGAACATCGTATCTAGTCGCGGAAATCGGAACTCCAACATAATCATCTGTCCCCAATTTTCTTTCTGCTTCGCTCATAAGAGCAAAAAATTCAGACTCTGTTAGAATAGGTCCCCTTAGCTTCACCATTGAATACAAAAATTGGTCTCTCTTCCCTTTCTTTCTGTTTCTTTCTATTTCTACTCCTTTCTCAGATCTTATGCGGTTTAAAATGTTATCCGCTTTTTGTTTTGTAATTTTTTCTCTTTTCAAATCCTCATATTGAGGCATTCCGCACTTAGAAAGATAATCATCTAAATCATCGGCAACTTCATCAGGCACAACTATTGTCACATCAACATCGCTTCCCCGCGTGCTGTCTTCACAGATAGCCAACCCCCTCACACAAGAGCCGGATTTTATAATTGCAAATTCTTTTCCAACTTTCAATAATCTTTCTTTCAGCTCCTCTACAACATCTCCGGCAATCCATCCATCAAGAATGCTTTGGTAGCTAACCTTAGTATCAATAGGATGCTCATGCGGTTTTCTTTGTGGTTGTTTGTGAATAGCCATAAACATCTAATAGAATTTACTATTAGGTAGTATATAAAGCTTGTTTACTTGCTTGTGGTGAAGCCGAACGGAAGCAACAAGAAATCCCTACATAAACGCTTTCGCATCTTTTTCTTTCTGTATTCGCCCATCAGCGAAATTCAAGCAAGCCTGCTCAAGCGCAATCCCGCGCTCATTCTTTTTGCTTTTTCTTTCTCTAACTTTCAAGAACAAAGGATAATTCACAGCCTCTCCGACAATCAAAGCCTCGCCCACGCGCAAAGAAGAAATTGTCCCGAGAACATCAGAAGTCAACCCCTCAGAGCTTTCTCCAATATGCTTCAAGTCATAAGGATTTGTCACGCGCAAAATTATGTGCGTGTTGCACTG
>CAZROS010000082.1:0-3210 GCA_964601825.1 uncultured archaeon
GGAACTGGTCGTTTGGCATTTTATCACGCAAAAGATTTAGGAGCGGGAAGGTTTAAAAAGATTTTTCACTGCTTCGTTCCCGCAGGCAATCTTAGTATAAGTAGAGTCTAAGTTCAAAAAATATTTTCCTGTAGTTTCTTCGTACTTTAGAACACCGGTGCCTACCAGAGTTCTTAATCTCAACCTGATGCTTCGTTTTTGAAAAGAAACTCCAGTGCCTTCTTGAATAACATGGCGCATTTCTTCCGTTGTAAGAGGTCCCCTCATATGAATTGCAACAGGCATCAGCCTTTGGAGTTGTGAATAATAATATTTTTTCCCCTCTCTCTGAAAAAACGTGGAATTATTATAACCTTCGCCTGTTTCCATCAAATGAAATCTATAAGAGATCCATGGACTATTTAATCTTTTTTCATACTTTCTATTTCTTCTATCAGATTTTGCTTTTTCTCCATATCTGCGATGCCTATCGTATACGCCTCCGGGGCGCCAATCTTTTATTGTGGTAATCGGCACATCTGAATCATATTCAGCGAGAACTCTTTCTTTTATTGTTATTGGGTCCAAACCTTCGCCATATTTTTTTCTAACAAAATTGAAAACTTCTGCTGAATATTTTCTCGGCGGCATAAAATTTTTACACTCCAAAAGCTTATAAATTACATTTGAGGAAAATTTTTCCTATGCCACGGAAAAATTATGTGCCAGAAACTCCAAAGGGAAAAGCTCTTGCCTATTTGCGAGGCGGGCTTCCGAGAGGGTATCACGGAGCTGCGGAAAGAACTATCAGAGCTGCGCTTGAGACAAATGGCTCTGTTTTGAAATTCAACCGCCGGGACAGATTAATAGAAGTATACGAAACTCCTGAAACTCCAGATTCAGCGCCAGATGATGTTATAGATTTTGAAACTGCAGAAAGAGAAGTTGAAGAATATTTTGAAAAGCAAAGAAGAGATACATTATATTGAAAGTGTTTTTAATGGAATATCTATATCCACGCGAGCGTGCGCTTGCATACTTGGTGCAGAATCTCGATCCGGAATTTCACGAAGAGGCAAAAAATATTATAATGGAATCTCTGAAATTTGTTTTTGAAATGCGGCGCGCAACACTTCTTTTCTTTTACGAAGATGGAATTATGAACGTTTACGGCGATGGAACAGACATGGCCTCTTTTACTTTTTCAGAGATCGCCCCTGTTGTTGAGGCTTACTATGATATTTTGAAAGCTTATTCTTGAAATCTCAAACCCACCCTCTCGCTTTAACCGCATCAGCAACTCTCTGCACAGCAACAATGTAAGCCGCTGTCCGCATGTCAACTTTTAATTTTTTAGAAGTTTCATAAACATTCAAGAAAGCTTTTGTCATTAATTTGTCCAGCTCTTTGTAAACATCATCCTTGTGCCAGTAGTAGCCGTAGGAATTCTGCACCCATTCCAAATAGCTGACAACAACTCCGCCGGCATTGCAGAGAAAATCCGGAATCACAAAAATTTTATTTTTTTCCAGAATCGGGTCAGCCTCTGGAGTTGTAGGGCCATTAGCAGCCTCTGCTAAAATTTTGCATTTTAATTTTCCCGCATTCTCGTGCGTGATTTGATTTTCCAAAGCAGCTGGAATTAGAATGTCGCATTTCAATTCCAGAAGCTCTGCGTTGGAAATATATTTCGCTCCCGGAAATCCCTTGAAAGTGTTTTTTGCTTTTTTGTATGCTTCTGCTTTTTCCAAGTCCAAACCCTTCTCGGAAAAAATTCCTCCATGGGAATCAGAAACAGCAATTATTTTCGCGCCCATGCCAGCAAGAATTTTCGCAGTGTATGAGCCGACATTTCCAAAACCCTGCACTGCAACTGTTGCATTTTTTAATTTTATTCCAGAAACTTTTGCAGCATCGCGGATTGCAAAAACAATTCCCTGCCCGGTTGCGTCTTCTCTTCCAGCAGAGCCGCCGAGCGACAAAGGTTTTCCTGTGATAACATCAGGATCGTGCTTGCCTGTCAAATGCTCATACTCATCCATCATCCAGCCCATTTCCCGCGAGCTTGTGTAAACATCCGGAGCAGGCACATCTTTCTCGGGTCCAATGAAATTGAAAAGGCTGCGAATGTATGCGCGGCTCAATCTTTCCAATTCAGAAACAGACATTTTTTTCGGGTCGCAAATAACTCCGCCCTTTCCGCCGCCGTATGGAATTTCCGCGACCGCGCACTTCCAAGTCATCCACGCTGACAGAGCTTTTACTGTGTCTAAAGTTTCCGCTGGGTGAAATCTTATTCCGCCTTTGCACGGCCCGCGCGCGTCATTGTACTGCACGCGAAAGCCTGTGAAAGTTTTTGTTTTTCCATTGTCCATTTTCACAGGGAGAGAAACAATAATTGTTCGCATGGGCTCGCGCAGAAATTCATACATGTGCGCATCAAGCTTCATTATTTTTGCGGCTTTGTCTAATTGGGCTTGAGCGTTTTTGAATGGATTTAGTTCATCGGATTTTTCAGGCATAGCATCTGCCGAAGTTTTCGCGGGGCTATTTATAAAGTTTGGGAATGAGAAAGATAAAATGGCAGACATTGACGATTTTGAAAAACTTCAGGAGAGATATGGCGGGGAGTTTATTGCATTGCAGTATGATAGGATAGTTGCCCACGGAAAAACTTTTTCAGAAACCCGCGGAGCAGTCGAGAAAATGAACTTAAGAGATGTTCGATATCAATTCGTTCGAGCCAAGCCTGTATCTGAACCAAAGCGCCGCGCGGGTTGATTTGATTTTTTCTTTAATCTTTTTATTTAGCCTACTGCGAAGTTTCTCAATCTATTGAAAATGCAAACCTTTAAATACGTGCGCGCACATAATACATTAGGTGATAGTATGCCAACAATAACGCTCGCCATCCCAGAAGAGCTAAACCATATCGTGAAAACCCACAACGAAATAAATTGGTCAGAGATAGCGCGCAGAGCGATGTGGATTGAAGCCCAAAAGTTAGAGCTCATGAACAAGCTCGCGGCGAAAAGCAGGCTTACAGAAAAAGATATTCAGGAATTGGATCATGCGATAAAGAGAAGTGTGGCAAAGAGCTACGCTTAGATTTTCTGGTGTCTGCATGAGGCTTGTTATAGACACGAACAGGATAATGGCGGCTTTGCTGAAAGATGGAACCGCAAGAGAAATAATAGTTTTCAGCGGCATAGAGTTTATCGCGCCCGAACA
>CAZROS010000083.1:0-3156 GCA_964601825.1 uncultured archaeon
GTGTATTTTGAAGTTGATTGCGCTAATTTTCCCATTTTAATCATTCTCCTTTTTTTATTTTTTAATTTTGTTTTTGAAAATGAAGAGCCTTAATCTAAATTGTGTGTTGAAAAAAAATCTTGCTGCAAAAAATTTTGGCGGCTAATTATTTTTTTCTTAACACATATTTTAGCGAGCGCTCACGAGTTTACTCTGAGCGCGAGCCATCAAAGTTCTTCATTTATTTTTCTAAGAAATAGAGATTCTTCGCAGCCCGGTTGGGCGCGATTTTGCTTTTGTTGAGCTCCAATAAGCGAGCGAATAAGCATGATTTTAATTTCTGAAATCTGTTCGTGTGTTCTCTATTTCTTTGAAAAGTATTTGGTTTTGGAGTTTTTAAAGCTTATTATTTCTGCTGCGAATTCTGCTGCATTGCATACCAATCAAAAGCATCTCTCCGATATTGCTGCCTTGCTCTTTCTATTTCTGCGAGAAATCTATCAGCTTCCAGAAGACCTATCTGATTATGACTTGTATCATGGCTTTGCAACATAAAAATATTTTGCTTTCCCAGCTTAAATTCCTAATCCTCTTGGAAACACAAACACATTTAAATGAGCTAAGCTAATTTTTGTTGATTGATATGCCAGCTGGAACCGGAATAAAAGTCCGCGATGCAATGATTTCAAAAGTCATAACTGCGAAGCCGAGCGACAGTGCTTTTTCTGCTGCGAAAATTATGAAAGATGAAGATGTCGGACTGCTGATTGTTCTTGAAGGAAAAAGACCTGCTGGCGTTGTCACGCGCGAAGATTTGATAAATAAAATTGTTGTCGCGAAAAAAGATTTTGAAAAAGTTAAGCTAAAAGAAATTATGAATTCTCCGATTGCGACAATTTCTCCTGATGAGGACATGGCAGAGGCTGCGCGCATAATGAGTTCTCGGGGTTTCAAAAGGCTTCCGGTAATTTCAATGGGGAAATTGGTTGGGTTGATTTCTTACAGGGATGTTGTGCGCGTTGCGCCCGGAGCGGTTGAAGTTTTGCGCGAGCGGCTCATGAGAGAGGAAGAGCCAGAATCTGAAGCTGAGGAGCAAAAAACCGAGCCAACAGCAGGCGAATGCGAGCTTTGCGGAAATTACAATGAGACTTTGCACAATGTGAATGACAGATGGGTTTGCTCTGAATGCAAGGAAGAAGCTGGAGAGATTTAGGGATTATAAGAAAAGGTTTTTAAGTTTTTGTTTCTGGTGATTATTTATGGAATTTCCTGAAATCCAAAAAATAAGGGACAAATTAGCAACACAAGGCTGGCCAAAATTTATTATGAATGTCTCTATCAATGGTCTTCATGGCTTCAATAATATCGTTGAATTCAAATTTCCTGTATGCGCGATCGTGGGTGAAAACGGTACTGGAAAGAGTACTCTTCTGAAAGCTGCTGCATGCGCATATAGATTTGATGATGAAGAAAAAAATTTTTATCCTAGTGATTTCTTTCCTGACACAGCATGGGAGAAGCTACAAAATATTGGCATCATATATCAGATTCGCCAAGGGCAAACCACAATAACTCACTCAATAAAAAAACCCACGAAACGTTGGAGAATCACAGAGAGACCTCTTAATAATCTTTTTTACTTTGATCTTAGTAGAATTCAGCCAGTAGAATCTTTAGTTGGTTATGCAAAACTTGCCAAAAGAGCTATAGCGGAAACTTCTTCTAGAAATCTATCTGATCCAAGCATAGGTAAAATTTCCGAAGTTATGGGAAAGGCATATCTCGGTGGAAGATATGCAAAAACAACAATAGATGATAAGAAAGAGATTGGAATCCTTAAGTTTAATTTTGGAGAAATATCTCAATTTCATCAGGGGAGTGCTGAGGTTATAGTTTCTAATTTGATTTCGGCAATTGAAAATATACCAGAATATTCTCTAGTACTCATCGATGAAATTGAATCGTCGTTGCATCCTAAAGCACAGAGACGCCTCATAAGACAGCTACTAAACCTTGCTAGAGTAAAAACGCTTCAAATAATCTTCTCGACACACTCTCCTTACGTTCTTTCAGAACTACCAAAAGAAGCGCGAATATTATTAGCGAGGACAAATGATGGTGTTGAAATAATTTATGCACCAAGTGTAGAGTTTTGTCTCTCTCAAATAGACGATAAGATGCATGCAGAATTAGATTTATTAGTAGAAGATGAAGAATCTAAATATCTTGTTTCTGAAGTGATAAGAGTTTATGGTTATGACATTAACGAGCGTGTCCGTATTCTGCCTGCAGGCTCTGCCGGTGTAGTCAAACTACTAACTGACCTCTCCATAATGAAAAGAGTTCCATACAAAATGTTGGGTATAGTTGATGCCGACCAAATAAATATGGAACCTGCAATAAAAATACCCGGTACTTATTCTCCAGAAAAACAGGTTATTACGGACATTACTAAAATGGTAAATAAACTATCACAGGTATTGCGGCTTGATGAGATGTTTGTAAAGCGGGAGTTAGACGATGTCCAAACCCTTTCAGATTATCATGAATGGCTTGGTAAGCTCTCCAATAAATTCAACATATCAAAACAAACTTTATGGACTTGGTTAGTATCTGTCTGGGTTAGTGAATGTTTACCTAAAAATGATGCTAAAGATATGATATCTAAAATAAAGGAGCGGCTACAGACTGAGTATAGTGCCGCATAGTAGCGGCTCATAGTACTATACCCTACCGCTACCTTTAATTTGGTTCTTATCGAATACCGTCAACTTTATAAGTATAGTTCGTCAATTGTTTGCATGGTTGATGAAAGCTTGCTCGCGGCCGAATCTGTTGCGAAAAAAATCGCCGGCGAGATTGTTCTGAGCGAGGATGCGGGAAAAACAATTCAAAAATGGAGAGCGATTTTCAAAATTCCGCAGAGAGCGCTGGCTGACCAAATGGGAGTTATGCCTTCAGTTGTTTCTGATTATGAAAATTCCAGAAGGAAAAGCCCAGGGATAAAAGTTGTGAAAAGAATTGTAGATGCAATGATTGCTCTGGATGAAAAAAATGGTGCCCGCGTTATAAAAGAATTTGCTGCCCCGAATGGAAAGTCCGGGCTTTCAGAAGCGATTTTAGATTTGAAAGAATATTCAAAGCCTGTGAAAATAAAAGATTTCTGCAAAAAGATTG
>CAZROS010000084.1:0-3119 GCA_964601825.1 uncultured archaeon
TCAAACATTCCCCAGCAGTCAACAAGAATGCATCCTGATTTATGCTTTTTTAATCCGGCAATTAATTTGTGCGCGTCTTTGAACTCTGGATGATTTGTCGCAACAATTATTGCGTCAGCGTTTTCAATTGCTTTTTCAATTTTTTCCGTTCCCTCGATATGCGGGTCGTGCACGCTGACATCCGCATTATCACCTTTCAAAATTTCCACAATTCTTAGCGAGGGCGAATAGCGCGTGTCATCCGAGCCTCCTTTGAATGCAAGACCCAAAACTGCAATCTTGCAGTCGCTGACTTTCTTTCCCTGCTGCTCAAGCTGTTTTTTCATTCTTCCAATTATATATGCCGGCATTGACTCATTCAATCGCCATGCTGTTAAAATAAAATCCGGATAAAGCATGTTGTGCGTCAGGTAGTAGCCATCTTTGCTTAAGCAGGGACCGCCTGTCATTCCAGGAATTCTCACTCCGCCGCGAGGATATCCGTCATTCAAAATTTTTATTATTTCATGCGCATCCTCGCCATATTCTTCAGCAATCAAACCAAATTCATTGCCAAGAGCAAAATTCACATATCTGTAAACATTTGTGTAAAGCTTTGCGAGCTCGGCAGCAATCGGGCGAGTGATAAGAATTTTTTTATTTGGATTTATTTTCTTAAAAACTTCTGCTGCGATCTGGCTTGCAGTTTCGTCAATTCCTCCAATTATTTCTGGCAGAGTTTCAAGTTCTTCGAATGCCTTGCCCTCTATAATTCTTTCTGGGCAGACTGCAAGCGTGAAATCTTTTCCAGCTTTCAAGCCGGTTTTCTTTTCTATGTAAGGCTTTATTGTTTTTTCTAAAGTTCCTGGAGCTGCTGTTGAGCGCATGATTATCATTTTCCCTTTCAGCGAAACTTTCACGATTCCATCAAGCGCGGAATAAAGCTGCGAATAATCAAGGCGCATGTGGTCTGCTATCGGCGTTCCAATTGTGAGAATTATCACATCGCTTTTTTGGATGCCGTCAGTAGTGTCTGCTGTGGCGGAGAAATTTTTATTCGGGAAAAACTTTTCATGATTATTTTCCTTGAAGGGAAATTTACCAGACTGAATATTTTCCACATAATCTTTGTTCGCGTCAATTCCTATTACGCGCACGCCGCGGTTTGCGAACATCAATCCAAGAGGCAGGCCAACTCTTCCTATGCCGACAACACCCAAAGTGAAGTCGTTTCGCTTTACTTTATCGAGAAGCTCTATCATAATTATTCTCCAGCACTAAAAGCTTATAAGCTTTGTGAATTTCTGAAATTATTTTTTGAAAATTCTTTCAGCAAGCCCTATCACGACAAAAGATTCCAGAATAAAATCGAAAAGCGGCATGAGAAACGCATCCGTGTCTTTGCTGTGATGAAAAATTTTCAATGCTCTTTGCGATTCAAGCAAAATAAAAGCTGCGGCTCCAATTGCCCCAACAATATTCAGCGGTGAGCCAAGAAAAAGAAAGACTAAAGAAAATGGGAAAGATGCGCACAGAAGAGAATATCCAATTTTTTTAATCATGTTAAGCTTGTAGCGCTTGAAATTTATTGAGCGGGCCATCCACCGGCACTGCCCCCTCAATCTCCTCCAAGAATCAATCTCATGGTGCCAGACTTTACCAGCTGCTGTTTCAATTTTATGTCCAGCATTCAGCACTCTCACGCCAAGCTCCCAATCGTCAAAATATCTGAAGTCTGTGTCAAAGCCTCCGAGATTGTTGTAAACTTCTTTTCTGACCGAGCGTATGCAAACTGGATTGTTAGTCCAGCCGATAAATTTTCTTAGGTAAAGCATTTTCTGCAAAAAGTTTGGCTTGTCGTGCGGAAATAATTCAACATGAAAAGCCCCGCCAACTTTTTTGTCCTCGTAGCATTTTGCTGTTTCTAAAATATAATCCGGATCAATGACCATGTCAGCATCCAAGTAAAGAAGTATTTCTCCAGTAGCTTTTGCAGAGCCCAAATTTTTTGCAGCCCCATTTCCCTTATTTTCACCTTTGAAAAATCTACAGTCCGGCATTAATTTTTTCACGATTTCCGGAGTGCGGTCTGTTGAGTCATCTACAACAATAACTTCCATTCTACCTTCTGGATATTTTGCTGCTTTTACAGATTCAAGGAGGTTTGAAATGTCCTTCTCCTCGTTTTTCGTTACAATTATTATTGAAATCTTTGGGAGCATTTTATCACTTCTCTATTTGAAATTAAAGGTATTAAAGCTTTTCTGCAAGCTGGATATTTTTCATTTTTGAAACAAAAGCCATGCTGGCAAGCCCAATAGCAACACCAAACCACAGTGTTGTAATTCTTATCACAATTGTAGCAAGCGAGGCAACAGCGCTGCTTGCTCCGGCAAGCAAAAGCAATGCAACAAAGCTCCCCTCAGCCGCGCCCAAGCCGCCGGGCAAAACAAGCAGAGAGCCAAAAATTGAAGAGAAGGAAAAAATAAAAATTGCAGACGATAAAGATATTTCAACGCCAACTGCCTGAAGTAAAATAAAAAGTGCGAAACATTCGAAAAACCATGAAGCGATGGAAATTGCCGTTGATGTTATGAGAACCATTGGTGTGAAAAGGATTTTTGAGTTTGAATAGGATTCCTGAAAATATCCAGCATACTTTCCTATAACTGGCAGGCGGGCTGCAAAAGAAGTGAGCCAAAATAAAATCTTCTCGTTTGACAAAACAAAAAGCACTGCTGCGATAAGCGCGAAAATAAAAACCAGCGCCCACAAATTTAAAAAGAATGCTGACAATCCGAAAAGAGAAAGCAGCGAAAGCCCAATAACATCAGTCAGCCTCTCCGAGAAAACAACCATTATGCTGTTCCTGCGCGGCACGCCGGCTTTTTCTTTTAGCAGTTGGGCTTTCAAAACCTCTCCAACTTTCGCAGGCGTGATGGCCATCGCAAGCCCGGAGAAAAAAATCGCAAGCGAAAGCCTTTTCTTTATTTTTATTCCAACTGTGCGCAAAAAATATTCCCACTTGAAAAACCTGAAAATATCATTCAACAAAGTCATGGCAAGCAAAAGGAAAATAGTTTGAGCAGAGAGCAAAGAAACTGATTCTGAAATTTTCCCGTAGTCTCCGAAAAAAATCA
>CAZROS010000085.1:0-3099 GCA_964601825.1 uncultured archaeon
GGCTCTCTCATGATAAAGGCTGAACCGATAGCTTTAAATGTTTCTAATAATTAGAATTATTATGCGAGAATTTTATGATGGAGCTAGAGTAAGAGATGTTGTAAAGAAGCGCGGAGAGGCACTAGAGCCTACAATACGCATGTGGGAGAGAGATGGATACGAGCGGACAAATTTGGATTGGCATACAGTAATTCTTAAAGACAGATCGGAAGAAAAACTTGTGAGAGAAATTACATTTACATTAGATTACGGAGCTGCAGTTCCCGGCATGGAACATTCTGTCCATGCTAGATTCGTATTTAATGGCCCACATGGGCTATCCACTTTTGTTAGAGATCCTATCAAAGGAGATTCTTATACATCTGCTGACGGCTATACAATAGGTTTAGATAAAGAATTTATTCTAGGCCGAGTTCTTTCAACTGTCGTTTAAGTTGCCGCACATTTCTATAGTGTATCGCTTTCATCCCAAAAGCCCGCGCGCCTTTTACATTTATAATTCTGTCATCAATGAAAACTGCTTCTGCGGGCTTTACTTTTGCGCGCTTGCAGGCGAGGCTGTAGATTTTTTTATGAGGTTTTACCACCCCGACTTTATACGAGAGAATAATCGGGCGAAACCCTGCGTAAACTTTTCTTTTGTTGTTGAAGGGCGTGTACATTTTTTTGGTGTTGCTGATTATTCCAATTTTGCAGCCGCACTTTTTCAGAGCAAAAGCTATTTTGTAAACAGGCTCGCGCCTGCGCGCGCTCTGGCAGTAAATTTTCAGCCATTTTTCTTTAAGCTGTTTTTTGCCAACAGCAAAAGCCTCTGAGATTTTTCCCAGAAAAAAATCATCAGAAATTTTTCCGCTCTCGCACGGGTCGTGGTATTTTTCCAAAAGCTGCAAAAACTTTTTTGGGTTAAGCCCAAGTTTTCGCGCAAGCGAGGCTGTTTCAAACCCGTCTACTGTAATCAGAACCCCGCCAGCGTCAAAGAAGATTGCGCGTATCATAGAGTTTCTGCTGTGCGGCGGAATAAAAAGGTTTAAACGGCCTTCACTGAAGTTCTTGTTCTAACAAGACTTTTATCTTTTTTCTATTATACCAGTCATGCACAATTAGAAAAAGCTTTTCGGCCTCCACAGCATCAAAATTAAAATGTCTTAGTTTTTCTATATTTTCGACAAAAGCTTTTGGACTTTTCAGCTTCTCTGCAAATCTAATTATTGTTGAATGGCAGCTGTAGGTTTTATATCTTTCTTTCAGTTCCAGTCCATGTTTATCAGCTCCTTCCCTTAGAGAATCTCTTAGTTTTTGCATTTCATTGCTCGGAAAGCCCTGCGCCATTACAGCTCCTGTGCTTGCTGTCAAACCTTCAAAGTTAATCTTAAATCTTGAAATGTTTTTTGCAGCTGCAATCAAAACTTCTTTGTAAGCTTCTTCTTGGTCTGCATCAATCACGAAATCTTCATGTGCTCCAATAAAGTCAATGACTGTTATGTGAAAATCTGACGCAGGATAATAATACTGATTTGGCTCTAGGAATTTTAGTTTTTTCATAACTTGGAGAAATTTTTCAGAGCATTTTCCTTCAATTGGTATTACAACACTTAATCCGAGCCTCCTGTCGCTATCTAAATTCCTTAGATTCAGATCAACAGAAACATTATTATTTTCAAGCTCAGTCTTGGAAGAGTTCCAAATTTCATCATATTTTTCTCTAAGGAAATCTTTGTAATTGAACATACTACTTCCTCTTCACCCTCGGCCCTTTTGGCGAATCCTCAACAACCCAGCCCATTTCGGAAATCTTTTTTCTTATTTCATCAGCAGACGCAAAATTTTTGGCAGAGCGGGCTGTTTCCCTTTCAGCCAAAAGCTTTTCAATTTCTTTCGGAATTTTCTCCCCTCTTTTCTCCACAAGCTTTAACCCAAAAACTTTATCAGCCCATTCAACCGCAGACAAAACTTCATTGGAATTTTTCTTTCCAAAACTTTTCTTATCAATCAGTTTGTTCACAGCAGTTGAAAAATTATTCAGGCTGGCTAAAGCCTGTGGGGTGTCCAAATCATCATTCACAAATTTCAGAGATTCCTTTTTGAAATTTTTAGTCAGTGTGGAAACTTTTTTATTCTCTTTTCCAGCTGCATTTCTAACCCTGTCAACAAAATCATAAAGCCGGTTCAAAGCAGTTTCTGCCGCTGCCACAGCCTCTTCTGAAAAAGCAAGAGGCGAGCGATAATGGGAAGCCAAAACAAAATACCTGTAAGCGAGCGGATTTATTTTTCTGTCAATTAGCGTTTGCATGCGCAAAAAATTCCCAGCGGACTTTGCCATTTTCTCTCCTGCAGAAAGCTCAAGAAAAGCTCCGTGCAGCCAATATTTCACAAAAGTTTTTCCTGTTGCCGCCTCTGCCTGCGCAATTTCGTTTGTGTGGTGAATTGAAATATGGTCAATTCCGCCGCAGTGAATGTCAAAAGTTTCTCCCAAATATTTCATGCTCATTGCAGAGCATTCAATATGCCAGCCTGGAAATCCTTTTCCCCACGGGCTGTCCCATTCCATCTGCCTTTTTTTCCCAGCAGGAGAAAATTTCCACAAAGCAAAATCAGTTGGATTTTTCTTTCCTTCCACAAGCTCAACGCGCGCGCCAGCTTTTAAATTTTCTGTTAGTTCAGAAAATTTCATCCCTGTAAGTTTTCCATAATATTTTAATTTTGAAGTGTCAAAATAAATTCCATCGCCAGCGATTTCGTAAGTGAAACCTTTTTCCTCCAATTTCTTCACAAGAGCAATTTGCTCAGGAATATTTTCAGTTGCTTTGCAAATTATTTCAGCTGGAATTATGTTTAATTTCTCAATATCCTCCATGAACGCGGCTGTGTAAAATTCTGCAATCTCCCATGCGGATTTTTTTTCTTTTGCTGATTCCATCTCAATTTTATCCTCGCCTGTGTCCGCGTCGCTTGTCAAGTGCCCGACATCTGTTATGTTCATCACGTGCTTTACTTTGAAGCCGTTCAAAATTAAAACTCTTTTTAGAACATCCTCAAAAATATACGTGCGCAGGTTTCCAATGTGCGCGTAATTGTAAACAGTCGGGCCGCAAGTGTAGA
>CAZROS010000086.1:0-3084 GCA_964601825.1 uncultured archaeon
ATTTTATTTCATGGTATGATTCAAGCAAAAATAAATTGCATCCTGTTGAGCTTGCCGCATTAGTTCATTTGAAGTTTGTTCGCATACACCCATTTGGAGACGGCAATGGAAGAATAAGCAGAATGCTGATGAATTTTATTTTGCACAAAAACGGATTTCCCATGCTGGATATCAGCTATAAAAACCGGAGCAGTTATTACACGGCTTTAGAGCGCTCTGGCCAAAAGCAGGACGATCTGATATTTGTCAGGCATATAGTTTCCAGATATATGAAGGGATACAAGAAAAATTTACATAATTAAATTTAATTAATTATTGGCAAATTTTTATTGGACTGCATAAAGGCAAGTTCAGATACTTTATGCTGGATAAAAATTTATTAAAAAATAAAAGCTTAAAAGCATTAACTGAATTGTTTTCTTATGAGTTTACTTAGCAGAAAAGAAAGCGCGCCTGCGGCGCAAATTCCAGCAAGCTTTCATTTGGGAGTTCTTGTTGATCAGCGATATGCGCAGTGGAAAGATCAATTCTTTGGAGCAACGAGTGGGAAAGTTGTTGGAATTGCATACTATGATTCTGCATTTACAATGGTTGCTTTTGGCATTCTTGATAATTATGCCAGAGAGGTTATCGGAGAGCAACATGTTGATGAGAAATATGTAGAAATAGTTTTCAAATGTGGAAGAAGATATTTGCCTATGAGCAATGAAAAAATTGCGAGCTTAGAAAAAATGCGGCACAAAAGCATTGTCTATGTTGATAGAAGATTATTTTTGGGTGCTCTTGGGGGAATAAGAGGAAAAATGATGCAGGACGGAACAAGAGATGAATATGCATTGAGAGATTTTGATGAATTTGTTTTGAATGCTGAGCATGGCGGAGGGCTTCCAAAAGGCGCAAGATTTCTTTATGATGACAGGCCTAAGCCATCATTATTTTCTTTGTAGAAAAAATAGAAAATATTGGCTGGAATTTTTCCAGCCAATAAAAATTTCTAAAATCTTTTTAAGCTGTTGTTGTCGTGCTAGCCAAAGTTGTTGTGCTTGCAGGCACAGTTGTTTCCTCATGGCGCATAGACCGCGATAAATTAACATGACAGAATTTAATAGTAACCTTTTTATACTAATTGGTATAGATATTATACTATGAGCGGGATTAAAAAAATCTTCGGAAATGTTGAGGCGTCTATACTAAATCTATACTTATCCGGGAGAGAGCATTACCTGTCAGAAATATGCAAAGAAACTAAATTGGCAAGGCCATCTGTATTAAGGGCGCTTAGAAAATTTGAGAAGCTGGAGATACTAAAAATTGAAAAAAAAGCCAATGTGAAATTCTATACTCTTAAAAAGAATAGGCAGTCAATAACGCTGCTTTCTTCCATAGAATATGAAAAAACCGGGAAGTTCCTGGAAAGGCGCGAAAAAATAAGAACAGCTGTTGAGCTGTTTGTTGAAAAAACAAATCCCCTGATTGCTGTTATTTTCGGTTCCTATGCGAAGGGATATGAAACAAAGGAATCAGATTTGGATCTGCTGTTGGTTAGGGAGTTTAATAAAAACAATGTTAAACAGTCGGAAGAGCTGTCAGGTTTTGTGTATGGAAGAACAGGAATTAATGTATCGCCGGTTTTTATGAGTTTTGAAGATCTGAAAAAGAAAAACACTTTTGTCAACGAGGTTGTCAGATCTCATTTTATAATCCGGGGATCTGAACTATTCTATGAGGCTGTATTATGAAAAGGAAATGGGAAATATGGTTGTCTGATAAAAATCAGCTGAATATTGATTTTGAGAGTTGTCTGAAAAAGAAAATTCTCAGAAAAATAGAACCAGCTAATAAATTATCAATGGCACATTTAGATAAAGCCTTCCATAACCTAGACCTGGCTTCTTTCATTTTTAGCAGCCAGGATAAAATAAATAAAAGAATAACTGAAGAAACTTATAATGATGCTGTCATAATATTTTCCTACTATTCCATGTACCATGCCGCACTTGCCATTTTGTATAATCTTGGGTTCAAGTCCAAGGCACATCTGGCAACAATATGCTTTTTATGCAAAAAATGCACAGGCCTGGACAAAGCTCATATAACAGGCATATCAAAAGCGCTTGAATTAAAGAATATCAGAGAAATTGGCGAAGGCCAAAGCAGAAGAGAGACAGCTTCTTATAATTCCTCTGTAAGTTTTGATGCTAAATTAGCAGAGATGACACTGAGTGATGCTAGAGATTTTGTAAATAAGGTTAAGTCTATTTTAATTGTTTAGGCTTATTTATTAATAATCAGAATAAATAATAAAAATATATTTACAAACCGCGCCAAAGAAACAATGGAAAAATTAAAAATAATAAAAAAATTTCGAGCGGAAAAATCCGCCCGAAAAAATTTCTGAAATTTCTCAAGCTGTAGTTGTTGTGCTTGCTGGAACTGTTGAAGTTGTTGTGCTTGCTGGAACTGTTGAAGTTGTTGTGCTTGCAGGCAAAGTTGTGGTTGTTTCTTCCACATCTTTTTCCTCTTCTTCTGTGCTCTGCTTTTTTGCGAGATTGTCAAGGAATTTATTTATTCTCTTGTCAGCAGCCTCTGCTTTTTTTGAAGCAGCATTTGCCTGCGCCCATGCTGCATCATACTTTTTGTCAAGCAAATAGCGCTCGCCTTTTGCTATGTTGTCTTTTGCTCCGTCAACAGATTTCGCAATTGATTTTTTAAATGCTGCAGTGAGCTTCTTGCTGTTTGCTGCAATTTCCTGATCCAAATCAGCAACATCTCCTTTAGCTTCTTCCAAATTATCTTTTGCTTCCTCTGATGTTTTCGCATATTTCCATTCAACAAAGCTGCTGACTTTCTCCGAAGTCATGTTCAGCTTTTCTGCAATTGTTGAAACAATTGCTGTCTGATCTACTAAATCCAAAGTAAAGCGCTTGTTTATGTCAGCGACATCAGCAACAACTTTTGATTCAGTCTCGCCAATTGTCACTTTTATTGTGTCGCTTATGTTAAGCCTCTGCTTTGCTTTTACAATCAAGTCCTCGCGCAAGCCCTCATCTTTTAATTTGCTGCGCAAAGTGCTGATTATTTTCT
>CAZROS010000087.1:0-3077 GCA_964601825.1 uncultured archaeon
TTAACTTCTCTGTCCAGACAAAGTTCCTGTGCTGTTGAGAATTGCGCCGCTTGAAGTTACTGTATATTCCACAGCAACATCTTTTAGGTTGAACTGGGTTCCGCTTGTTCCAGCAAGACCCGCAAAGCTTGCAGTTATTGCTGTTGATGTTGCTCCTGATGCAACAGCCAAATCTGGCGAAACATCAAACACAGCGCCGCCCGCGAAAACTCTTGTTATGCTTATGTCTTGCCCGACTTTATTCTGGACTTGTATTACTAAATCCCCATTGGATTTCAAATTCCATGGAGAAACTACATCCACTTGGCTGAAGCCGGCTTTCGCAGTTACTTTCGGCGAGAAGACTCCATAGTATGCCATCACGCCTGCCACAACCACGACAATTAAAATTGCCCAGCCGTATGTCATTAAGTTCTCCATTGCTGCTTGCCCTTTTTGATTTCTCATATCAATCAATTTTTATTTGGAAGGCGGATTTATAAAGGTTTTTCAGACGCTGAAACTGAACAGCATCTGCATTGCAATTCTGCTGCTGACAAAAATCAGGAATGAAGCCCCGAAAAGAACAGGGAAAAATTTCAGCCCATCCATGCTCTTGCCGGTTTTTATTGCGCCAACAATCATGCTTGAGAAAAAAGTTGTCATCAGAAGATATGCCAAAGAAAAATAGGAAAGAGTTTCAGGATTGAGAGAAGTTTTTGCTTTCAAATGAATCGCCTCGCTTTCCCCGCCTTCTGCCGGCAGGCCGCCGAAGCTTGCGCCGGTTGGAATGTTTGGAATTTCTGGAATGGAAATTTTTTCAAGATTTTCAACCAAGTGCAGGCTTATTGCAAAAAGCATTGGAGCCGCAAATGCCGAAGCCAGAAAAATCAGAGTCACATACATTGCGACATTTGCGTTTGTTTCTTTCTGCATTTCCTGCGCAGTCCTTATGTATGAAGCAGTCTCATCCAAAAGTTTTGCAATCTCGCCGCCGCTTTCCATTCCCTGCACAAGCAATCTAATCGCGCGGCGGAAAACTTCTGAATTAAATCTTGCTGCCATTTCACTAAGCGCGATCTTCAAGGGCTTGCCGCCCATTGTCTGCCCGCCGGCTTTTCTAATTTCCTCTTCAAGCATTCCAAACTCTGGCCGCGCAGAAAGCCAGATTGCTTTGTCAACAGTCATGCCTGCGCGCACATTTGCGGAAATCAGCTGCAAATTGTCCGGCAGCATTTTCTCAATAAAGCGGGCGCGCGAGTCGGCAATAAAAGAAAAAATCATGTAAACGAAAACATAGAAAGCCGGGCATGCAAAAATCCCCAGAATGCTGTAGACACCGAAGCCGAAAAAATAAAGGTCAGCTACTGCTGCAACAGAGAGCGCGAATGAAAATAAAATCACAAATCCGCTGAAAGATTCTATGTTTTCATAGCCTGCATAGTATGCAATGTCAGAAAGCCTTTTGCTCATTCTGGGAAAAATTCTTCTCGCGCTTTGGTAAATATAATTTCCGCCCGCTGAAGTTTTTTTATTTTGCATTCAAACACCCATTGCCGGTCGCTTTGATTTCACGATTCCAAGGAAAAGGAATTGAAAAAAAGCAAGCCCGAAAATCGCAGCCGGCAAGGCGATATCAGGAATTTGCGTTCCGGAAAAAGATGTCAGGACAATCATGAATGTCAGCCCAAGAGTTGGCATTATAACAGCAATCAACATGTACATCATTATAATTGGATTCAGCTCCTGCGAATATCTTTTCACGTTTATCATCTGCTCCTTGCGGAGATTTTCAACAATTGATTCGAGGGCCAGAGAAATCCCGCCGCCAGCTTTCATTGAATTTACAATCTGCATTATTCCGCGGCGGAAAAAAACTGACGGATTTTTTTCTGATGCCTCATCAAGAGCTTCGGTTTCAGAAACCCCGCCATTTATTTTGCTGACTATTTTTTTGAATTCCACACTCACGGCGCCATAGCCCTCGCTGAGGCCAACGAGAACATTAAAGAGCGGCACGCCGGATTTCACTTCAATCATCATGTGATAAAGCGCTGGAAGAAGGTCCGAATCCATGTGCCGCGTTTTTTTCGCGATGATTATTTTTGGATAAACCATAATCTGGCCGAAAATAAAAGCGGAAAAAATTATTGAAACAACCCCAGCGAGAAGAAAATTTGCTTCAGCAATCAATGCTGTAATGCCAGAAACAGCTCCAAAAATCAAAACAAAATAAAACAGAAAAGAAAATCCTGCTGCCGCAACATACTGCGTTGGAGAAAACTGCATTTCTGAAATATACAAATCTGCCTTGAGAGCCGGAAAAGCTTTTGACAATTTGCTTCCCAAGCTCAGAAAAATCCCTGGTATTTTTTCCATAAAGTTTTCTGGCAGCGGGAACATTGGAATTTTTTTGCCGCTCATGCAGACCCCTTTGAAATTTCTTTAATCAGCTCGGCTCCGAGAATTTCTTCAGGCTTTCCTTTTTTGCTGACAATATCAAGAACTTTCTGGCGGTTGGCATAATAATCTGCAATAACTTTTCCAACCGCATTCACGGTTTTGATTTTATTTTCAATCATCCATTTGAAAATTTCCTGCTTCTCAAGCAAATCTTTTTTCACTTCTTCTATGCCCATACCAGTGTGAAGCTTGAGCTCCTCCATCAGCCGTTTGCTTTCATGAACTTTTTCTATGCTGTCATTTTTCGGATTCCATTGGTAAAGAATGTTCAATCCGATTTCTGTGTCGCGCCCGCCATCTCCGTCAACAATTATTTCTCCGAGCTGGAAAGTCCTTCTTATTCCAAGTTTCCTGTGCCTGAACTGGGTGATGACCATGTGCAAAGATTCCAGCAAACTTTCCGGCAAGCTGATTGGAGGATTTGTGAGCCTGCGCAAAACCTGCTCTGCGCGGTCTGCGTGAAAAGTGCTGTAAACAGAATGGCCCGTGTGCATTGCTTCAAACAAAACTTCCGCCTCGCGCTGCCTTCTAATTTCCCCGAGCACAACTCTGTCAGGCCTCATTCGCAGGCTGTTCACAAGCAAATCCAACATTGTAATTTCTCCGCGGCCTTCTGGATTTGCCTCTCTTGTTGT
>CAZROS010000088.1:0-3057 GCA_964601825.1 uncultured archaeon
GCAGAGAGCAAAGAAACTGATTCTGAAATTTTCCCGTAGTCTCCGAAAAAAATCAATCCGAGAAAAACAACAAAGCCAAGCGCCAGAAATTTCAAAATATTTTTCTGGGAAAAATAATCCATGCTCTCGCCTAAATCTTTATTCCATGCTTTTCGTAAATCGGGCCGAACTCGGCTGCATATGGAGTCTGCATAATTTCGCGCATATATTTCTTTCCATATTTGTTGTACCAAATGTTTGTGTTGTAAAAAGTTGCGACCTCGGCAAGCAGATTAAAAATCGGAGTGTCAAACAAAAGCTGCTTCACTCCTGGGATTTTTCTCATTCGAGTTTCCCAGTAAAAAATCGGCTGCTTGTCAGGCTCGGGATTTTTGAATGGATTGACATAAAATTCATCTCCGACAAGTTCAATATTTTTTGTGGAGCCAACTCCATCTCTCTCGCTTGTCCAGATGTGCTTAACATCTTTTGGATCAAATCCCATATATTCTGCGACTTTGTAATCAATCGCAACTCTGTCAGCTCCAGCAAAAATTACGCTGCAAACTTTTGTAATTCCCGTGCGCGGAGCGTTTCCTTCCATGGAAACTGTTCCATCAACTAAATTGAATTTTGTTTTTGAAAAAAATCTGTTTATGTCAGCAATGAACTGGTCGTAAACTGGATGATATTGATGCCTGAATCTCGGAATCATTCCCCAATGATTTTTCAGGCAGCATGTTATCAAAGACATGCAGTGGGATTTCATCACAGGAATATTCAAAATTGTGTCAGCTTCAAGCAAAGTTTTCGGCAGCGGAATTTTTGTCATGATTTTGCTGTCAATTGCAACTTCTTGAAATGTGTCATCGGAAAGATTTACAAACCGCGCGCCGTATTTTTCAGCAAGCTCGCGGTGGCCCCAAAGAATCGAAGCTTTGTCTAACTGCTTTGCTGCAGCAAGGTTTGCGTCGCCGAGGGAAATTTCTGCATTCGGGTAAGCTCCGCGCACTTCCTGCAAAACCGCCTCAAGAACCCACGGAGAAGTGCACTGCCCCGGAACAACTTGGTCAGAAATTCCATTTATCTTCAGAAAAATTTTCGGCCCATGAATAAATTTTTTCCATTCACCCAAGGCCATTGCCTTCTTTACATTTTTTTGCACATCTTCCTTGCTGACATTTTTTATTGAAAGGAAAACAACTTTGCTCATTCAATCACATTGTTTTTAGAAACTCAAAGCTTTAAAAGCCTTAGGAACTTTTGGAACCAAAATCCTCAAGAATTTTTTCCGCTGCCTCAATTCCGCTCTCTAAAGCAGAAGCGACATTTCGGATTTTCGGGAAGAACCTGTAAATTCCTGCGAAATAAAATCCATTTCCATCTGTTATCGGCGGGTTTTCATAGTCCATGTCGTAAATCGCCTCAACCCATTCCAGCTTTGCCAAGCGCTCCCACTCAATCGCCTGTTTGAATCCTGGGAAAATTCTCTCTGCATAATCAGTGTAAGCTTTTTTTATTTCATCTTCGCTCTTGAACCAAAAATCCTCGCCGTGCTTCATGTAAGTTATAATGTACATTACAGATTTTCCTTGTGGAGCCGAGTCCTCATACAAATTGCTTCTGCAAAAAATCGCGGAAACCGGTACGTCTTTTTCAAGAATATTTATCCAGTAGCGGTCTGTGAATTTTTTATTCAATCCAACTGCAAGGCAGCTGCAACTAAGATATTTTATTTTTTCCATTCTTTCTTTCAGTTCCTTGGAAACATTTGGAACAAGTTTCAGAAAAACTCTCGGAGCAATTGTGCTTATCACAGCATCTGCCTCAACAACTTCCTGCTTTGTTCCATTCATGAAAAAAATTCTTTTTTTCTTTTCATTGTTTTCAATTTTGTAAATGCTTGCGCCTGTGAAAATTTTCACTCCATGCTCTTTTAAATATTCCGCAAGCTTGTAAAGAACAGAAGACTCTCCTCCCTCCAGCCAGCCGAATTTTTTCATGAATGAGCTCGATTCTTTTGCTAAGCGGGTGCCCAGCCACGGAGCGGAAATTTCATCTGGAAGAATGTGAAATTTATTCCAGATCAACCTCTCGAAAAAAGTTTCATAATTGTTTTTTCCAGCAATTTTTATTACCCAGTCTTTTGCTGTTGTTTTTTCGAGCGGGCCCCAGTCTTTTCTTTTTGTATCCAATAGGGAAAATTTCGCGAGCTTGATTTTGTCTATTATAGGAATTGGAAACTGCAAAATTTCCAAGGGAGTTGAAAATCCGTAGGCTTTTCCTTTGTAAACAAACCCCTGCTTCACACTCTTGAAATGCAGCTTGTCTCCGAGCCCAAGTTTTTTAGCGAAATCCATTGTTGTCTGGTCGCCGTCAAGAATATGGTGGTAGCCCTTCTCAATAAAATATTTTTTTCCATCCCAGTCAATTTCCCATCTGCCGGCAATTCCTCCAACGCTTTTCTCTTTCTCAATTAAAGTTATTTCAAAATCTTTTCCAGATTCTAAAAGCTTGCAAGCTGCGCCAAGGCCAGAGGCACCAGCTCCAATTATAATAATTTTTTTCATATTCTCTTCACCATTTTCCTAAAAGCCTTCCAATTTTCAAATCAAAAAGCAAACTCAAAATTCTTAAAGCTTCTTTCACGCCGCGCAAATTCCAGCCTGCTGTGCTTTCGCCTGCCTTCCTTAAGTGAAAAATTATCGGAACTTCCACAGCCCGCGCTCTTGACTTATAATAAATTTCCAAATTTATTTTAAACCCGCGGGGCTGCAATTTTTTAACGACTTTTTCCAAAACTTCTCTTTTGTAAACAGCAAAACCGCTCATTGAATCTTTTACAGGAATCCAAAGCAGGCCGCGCGTTATCAGCGAAAATCCCAAAGTCACAAGCTGGCGCGAAAAGCTGTCTTCTGTTTTTCCTCCTGAAACAAGCTTTGAGCCCCATGCCATTTCATATCCATCAATGCTCTGAAACAATTTTTTCAAATCATGCGCGCTGTGCGAGCCATCTCCATCCATCAATGCAACGAACTCTCCTTTTGAAACCGCAAATCCTTCAAGAAAAGCATTTCC
>CAZROS010000089.1:0-2994 GCA_964601825.1 uncultured archaeon
GCAGGAGATGTTGTGGACACGCGCTTCAAGCAGGCAATCACAGGAGTTGGCGAGGCTGTTGCTGCTGTTTATTCCGCTTACACTTACATAAACACTTCTAATTTGGTTTGCCCGGTTGGGGATGTGGAAGAAATTAAAATGAAAAAGAAAAAATAATTTTATCCAACCTTATCTCTCACCCAGTCAATAAATTTGCGCGCACTAATCACAGCCTGCGCTGCCTCGGAAGGTTTTGTAAGCCTTTCTGTATAGCCGCTTTCGCTCCTTTCATCAAAAGAGTCTGCTATCAATTTTCCAAAGCGGGCGTCTCCCAACCTTTGCGCAACCTCTGTAAAAAGATTCACAGCCTCTCTATGATCTTTTGAAGGCCGCTTTCCAAGAAAATTTATGCAGAAAGCATCATTAGCCAAAATTATCGCCTGCGTTGCATTGAACATGGCGACATCAGATTTTTTATTGTCCGCTGCCTTCAAAGCCTCTTGATAAAAATCCTCTGCTTTTATCAGAAAAATTGCAACAGAAGATTTGTCAGCTTCCTTTGCCATTTGCGATCGCCTCCAATTTTTTCCCAAAAAGATTTTTTCCCTCGCCCATTATGTTCAACACAAATTTGTCGCTCTTTTTAAAAAGACGCAGAAAATCTCCAACCTCCATTATTGTAGCAGAGACATAGATATCGTACTTTCCAAGAATATCAGCTTCCAGCTCGCGTATCGGCTCCTTTATTTTTTCCCTGCTCCTGCATAAAACAAGAACATCAATCTCTCTTGCCAGCTCTTTCCCGCGGGCAAATGAGCCGAAAATATTTATGCTTATGATACCCGGCAGCTTTTTTGTTTTTCTGACAAACTCTTTGAGCAAAATATCGTAAAATTTGTTTTCTGTTTTCAGGAAATCCATAATTGACCTGGCATGAAAGCTGCGCTCGTTTATTGTATAGAGCCTTGTCTTGCCAACCTTCCTGAAAGAAACTATTCCAAACACTTCTAGGCTTTTCAGTGCCTCGTGAGTGCTTGACAAAGATAAGCCGGCTATCCTTGCAATCTCAGAAAGCTGCAGCTCCCTTCCCCTCAAAGCTTTCAGAATCTTTATTTTTGCATAGCTCAAAATATCTTCGTATACCATGCTGTGTTTAGCGTTTGCGGGCTTATAAACCTTTCGGTTTTCCGAAAATTACTTTCGGTTTTCCGAAAATTACTTTCGGTTTTCCGAAATGTAATTTGCTATGGTTTGCCCGGTTGGGGATGTGGAAGATTTTGCTAAAGGAAAAAATTCTAAGAAAAAATAAATTGGAGCTGGGCCTGAGATTTTCTTTATATCCTAAGGTTATTTTCCTTTTTGGATAAGCCCTAGCCTTTTTTGAGAAAAAGGCTTGGGGGTTGAACTCAGCTATCGCGCTTACTGCAAGCTCCGAAATAATATCTTTCTTTTCCACGGTTCTTTTCTTTGCCTGAAAGAAAAGGTCGACTGCAGGCGCGTGCATGGCCGTTGCAGTGAAGCTCTTCCGCTGATGAAGCGGCGGCGCTTCAGCTCTGCCAACCCAGCATAAGAGAAGTTAAGCTGAGAGTTTTATAAAGTTTTAAAAACTTAACAGGCAATTAAATTAACATGGTTTCAGATAGATTGTACAGAATTGAAAAATTAGATTCTTCTGCTCCGGCTTCGGTTTTATCTTTCTATAAGGAGTCTTGGAAACCCCCAGAAAGGTTTGGGTCTGTCTTCAATCCAGGTTACGTTACAAAAGAAACTGTTGCAAATGCTGATAATTTTGGAGTTTATCTAGGTCGAACTTTGTCTGGAGTTTTTTCTGTTGTTCCGAAAGGCCAAATGATATCTGTGCCTAATATGACAGTGTTGCCGAAATTCAGACAAGGACCATTCGATAATGCAGAAGCTTTCTTGGAGACAGATTATTCTAGGGTTTTTGGAGATAGGGAAGTTAAGCCGTCTATTATTGTAATGGAGAGCCCAGATCCGCTTATAGTTGAGAAAGCCACCGGAGTTAGTTTAGGTATTAAAGATGTTCTTGTCGGTAAGTATGGCTACAAAGAAATAGAAAGAGTAAGGAATAGATATTTTGTCGGTGGCTTGGAATCTTTTAACTTGAGTGGATATATTTTAGCGAAACAAATAAGGGAAATGCCTCCTCTCAGAGGCAGGAGGTCTGTTAAGCTGAAAATAAGACATCAAAAACCAAAAGACGAAAGGTTGAACTCACTGTTCGCTCTCCATGCAGCTTCCAGATTTTCATTCTCTTTTGGAGTCGATGTTGATCAAATAGAATTTGTAGATTCAGAAATTCCAGACAGATTTCCATCAGTCTGGTCAAAACATATAAAACCGCCTTATGGAGAAAATGGAAATATATTTTCTTCTGCGACTTATTCTGAAGATGTTTCTCTAGATGATTTGAGGTATGACCTTCTCGCGAATCCTTCCGTTTCCCTGGACGGGAGCAAAGTAATTTTTGATGTGGCAAAAACAACCGCTGTTTTTTCCAGGTATCCAGGAAAAATCGGAATAAACATTCTGTATGATGGCGATACACTTCCACACATTAATGACTTGCTGCAAATCATCCAAGGGCTTGAGGGAGATGTTGCCAGAAAAAGGGATATTAGGTCGGCTGTCAGATATTTATCCCATATGCATTATCATAGAATATTTATTGATAGAGTTTCCGCAGACTTTATGAAAAAAACCGAAGAAAGACTAAAAGAGCTGGAGGGTGATGGAAAGTTTGATTATTTGTCTGGTGATGGTATGCTGGCAGTTATGGGTCATGCTTATGAGATGAAAGCAGATCCGCATTTCCGTCAGTTATTTCATAAAGATTTAAAAGAGGGGAAGTGAAATAGTAGGAATGGCGTTAAAACTTTTCAACACCCTCGGACGCAAAAAGCAAACCTTCAAGCCGCTGAAAAATGCTCTTGCGCGGCTCTACACTTGCGGCCCGACTGTTTACAATTACGCGCACATTGGAAACCTGCGCAC
>CAZROS010000090.1:0-2968 GCA_964601825.1 uncultured archaeon
GCTCTCCAACAACCATGAGCTCGCCCAGTCCGCGATAGCAAAATCCCTTGGGATAACGCAAGCCGCTGTGAGCAATTATCTTTCCGGAAAATACGCAAAGCACATAAAGGAAATTGAGAGCACCCAAGAAATACAAAGAACCGCAGTGCAAGTTGCGAAAATGATTGCTGTTGAAAAAACCCACCAGAAAAATGTTGTGAATTCAATTTGCATTGCGTGCGATAGTCTTGTTGACAATACTTGCAGGTCAAACAAGCATGATCTGCTTGTGAGAAATTTCAAGGAGTGAGAAAATGATAATATATCGCTTTCATGTAAATGAAGATGGAAGAATGGTTGCAACTGAAATAGATCAACGCGGAAAAATTTTAAATTCAAATATCGGGCAAACTTCCGACGAGGCGTTGAATCCTATTAAGACACGCCTGCTTTTGGAATTTTATAAAAAATAAATCGGTGAAAAAATATGACACTAACTCTAACAAAAGAAATGGTTATCGGTGAGGTCGTGGAAAATTATCCTGCGGTTGCAGAAATTCTGGCAGAGTCCGGGCTCGGCTGCATGGACTGCTCAGCGAGCGGCGAGGAAACAATTTTGCAGGGCTTCATGAGCCATGGGCTAACAGAAAGCGATGTTGAAAATTTGCTGGCGGAAATAAATAAAAAAATTTCTGCTATGGAAAAATCTGGAGAATTCAAAACAAAAACAAATGAAAAAAAAGAAATAACTATTACAGACACAGCTGTTGAAAAGGCAAAAGAGCTTATGAAAAAGCAAAAGCTGAATGGCGAGCACGGCCTGCGAATAATGGCAAAGCCCGGAGGCTGCGCAGGCTACAAATATGGAATGGCTTTTGACAAGCTTGAAAATGTGAACGGGGATTTTATTTTGGAAAAACCTGGGTTGAAAATTATTGTTGACCAGAAAAGTTTGGGAATTTTGGGCAGCACAACTGTTGATTTTGTTGAGGACTTGGAGGGCTCGCGATTTGTTTTCAACAACCCAGACGCAAAAGCAACCTGCGGCTGCGGAAAAAGTTTTAGGTGAAAAAATATGAGAAAAAGTTTAAGATACAATAATAGAGCTAGTGCAGATGCGACATTTTTCGTTCAAGCACTTACAGTTAGTCTTGCTGCTGCAACCATCACGGCTGTCGGTATCCACTATGAACTTCCGGAGAGAATCAAATCTTACTGGAGAGGAGAGCCTTATAAAAAAAGTTGATTGATGTTTATGCCATCCTTCAAAATCGAACACGTTCGCCCGGACTGCATTGCCTGCGGCGCGTGCGCTGCTGTTGCTCCGGAATTTTGGGAGATGAGCCCGGCAGATGGAAAGTCTGACATCAAGGGCGCGGAAAGAATTATGAACGGCTCGGACATCGTGCTGGAAAAATTGCAGATAGAGGAAAAAGATTTTCAGATAAACAAAGACGCGGCAGACGCGTGCCCGGTTAATGTTATTCACATTTTCAAAGAAAGCGGAGAGAAAATAATTTAGAAAAAAAGATTTTCATAGGCTCGCGCGCAGAGTAAACTCATGCGCGCTCGCTGTCAATGTGTAAAAATTTTATTGACACACAATGACTGCGAGCGAGTTTTGAGTTTACGAAAAACGAGTGAGCATAACCAAAAAACTAAAACAAAAATCGATTACAATGCCCACCCTTGAAATAAAAAACATCCACGCGTCCGTGGATGGAAAAAAAATATTGAATGGAGTTTCGCTTACTGTGAAGGCTGGAGAAGTCCACGCAATCATGGGGCCGAACGGCTCTGGAAAATCCACGCTCTCATTTTTGCTCATGGGCCACCCGAAATACAAAATAGATTCTGGGGAAATTTTGTTTGATGGAGAAAATATTTCCGCGCTGGCCGCGGACAAAAGAGCAAAGCTGGGAATGTTTTTGGGATTCCAATATCCGAGCGAAATCGCTGGGGTTTCTGTTTTCAATTTTTTGCGCACAACTTACAATTCTCTCCAGAGCAACGGGCACGCAAAGGAAATTCCGGTTCTGGAATTTGCGAACCTGATGAACGAAAAGGCAAAAGTTGTCGGGATAGAAGCAGGAATGGTGAAAAGGAATTTGAACGAGGGATTTTCCGGTGGAGAGAAAAAGAGAAATGAGATTTTGCAGATGGCTGTTTTGAAGCCAAAGCTTGCTGTGCTTGACGAGCCTGACTCCGGAACTGACATTGATGGCCTGAGAAATATTGCGAACGGAATAAACAAAGTTGTCAGCGAAAATAAAACCGGCGTGCTTTTGATAACCCACTACAACAGGATTTTGCAGCACGTGCGCCCAAATTTTGTGCACATTTTTGTTGACGGAAAAATTGCCAAGAGCGGCGGACCAGAGCTTGCAGAAGAAGTTGAAAAAAGCGGGTATGAGGTTTATAGGAATAATTGATAGGTGAAAAATTATTATGAAATTAAAAACTATTCAGGAATTTATGAGTGAAGCTAAGCTTGGAAATTATAGAAGAGCTCAAGTTTGGTTTGTGGGGACAAGAATTAAGGTTGTAGGCTACAATCTCGGCCAGGGGGGCGGTGTAGAATTAGATCTAACAGATAATGGGTGGGAAAATTCAAACAGAACATTATACAATAGGGATGAAGAGCGCGACACTTTAAAAAAATCCATCGACATTGCAGAGGAATTGCGACGTCATGGATATGAGGTTAACCTATTTGGCACTCCTTCAATAAATCCATTTGACAATGTAAACTTTCTTGGCTCTATAGAAAAAGCTAGAGAGCTTCTGCGGGTTTATAATAATTTTAAAGATCCCCATTCACCAGAAGCCGCATCTGCAGAGGACACTGACAGAATTAAATGCGAACCTGAACATAATGTGCCGCCGCTTCACTTCATCGAAGAGGACGAAATGCGAGGCGTTGATGAAGCATTTGCAGAAAAATGGAAATGATATTTATGCCACCCCAAAAATCCCAATCCAGTTTCCT